>CAZQOH010000019.1:0-16826 GCA_964594355.1 uncultured Desulfobacterales bacterium | reverse complement strand
GAAAAAATTGAAGATCTGCAGGAATTTGATCCGATAAGCTTTGTGGATGCCCTCTTTTAATCCTAATTCTTCATGAGAAATCAGAATTAATTCGAATTTATCCAGTTAGGAATCAGCAAAATTTAAAAATACGTTCGCTGCAAACATAAAGATATCAAAGCTTGGCGGTATTCGGTTTCCCAAAAATATTGCAAGGTGCTGATATGGGTTGACATGTAAAAAGCTCTACTGTATGGAACATTTAATAACGCCGCTATATAGTTATAATCTTCATTAACGACAACATAAAAAGGGGGAAATGCATTATGACAAAAGCAGAACTTGTAGGACAAATGGCAAAGGATGCGAAAATTTCCAAAGCTGCTGCTCTAGCCGCACTAAACTCTTTCACGGCAAATGTAACCAAAGCTCTGAAGAAAAAGGACGGTAAAGTTACCTTGGTCGGGTTTGGTACGTTTTCAAAAGTTCGCAGAAAAGCACGCAAAGGACGCAATCCTCAGACTGGCGAACCGATCAAGATCAAGGCCAGCAATGCTGTCAAGTTTAAAGCCGGAAAAAAACTCAAAGACGCTATCTAAACTGCAAATTTCAGGCGGTTTATCCTGCTTTTGGCAAGCAGATAGACCGCTTTTTTTTGCCCAAATTTCTCAGTATGTAATTTCAAAGCGCCTATACCCACCTGTAAACTCTTCCCACTCCAAATCAACACTGGAAACCATCGCAGGAGCGTCTCCGGTATTACACCACTCGAGCATGGCTTTTACGCTGTCTTCATCACCCTCAAAAACCGCCTCGACGTTGCCGTCTCTTCTATTTTTCACCCATCCGAATACGCCGAATCGGCTTGCAGCCCGGGCGGTATTCATTCGAAAAAAAACGCCCTGGACCCTTCCGCTTATGATAACATGGGCCCTTACTTTTTTTTCCATCTTCACCCCAAAGACAAATGCAGTTTAAAGAGATTGTGATAAATACCTAAAGCTTAATACCAGTCTTTAATCTTAGTGCCAGGTTTAATTTCATATCCTTCAGCTCTTCCTTCAATTCTCGCTGAGTTTTTTCGATTTCCATTTTCCTTTTTAAAAATTTTGAGTACTCATGAAATAAAGACGAAGCTTTAATTGTGGAAAAAATATCAGCCAATAATCCTTGCTGTGAAATGTCATAAAGCATATTGTTATCGCCCTCAATGAAGGCGGTTTTATGCTTACATAACTGGCCATATATTCCTGCAGGGCAGGAACAGTACACATGCAACTTTCCATCATCGATTATAAAATTGACACTATATGGCGTTCCAGGCTGAGAACTGCTTTTAGCTAAAATTGTAATATTCATATGTTAAAATTTGTCTGACCCTAAAATACCATAAGTTAATATCCTAAACTTATCTTTTTTACCTTTATATAATACATTTTTAAGTGTTCTCAAAATATCGTCATACCCACCACTATCTAATAAATATAGGTTCGTGTAAATTACAGGAGAAATTTTCTCCCATTCCTTAAATCCTGAATCTTTAGGAGTCAATTGGGATAATTTACATCCAAAGGCCTTTTCTAAAGCAGACAAAATCTGCAAATTGTGATGGAGAGAGACGTCATTTGTTGGATCATAGGCCATAATAAAATATGGTCTGTCACCAGCTATTCTTTCACATTCACTGACGGTTTCTGTTAATCTCTTCTTTACATCCTTCAAATATAGAGGTAGGGGTGGATCGGGTTTATCTTCATTAAATATTTCCAAGTCTCCCTTCCACAACAATGAAAACAATCTGCCTTGAGTAGTCTTTATTATCTGGCTTGATGCTTCATCGAAAATTTTTTTAAAGTCAATTACAACTTCAGAATACCAGTTAGCTGATGCAACTGTAGCACTTTTTCCTTTTGTAATCCTCAATGTCCTTCGAGGGGATTTAACTTTTATACAGTACTTTATAGATTCTAATGCCTGCCCCCATTCTTTGTATGCTGCTTGAGAGTCATAAATTATATCGCCCTCTTCAAATTTACAATTAGCAATTGCGCCATAAAATATCTTTGGAACTGCCCATGTAAACCCTGTAAAAAATTCCATAGACCAGCCTCACAAAACCCTATTCTATATAAAGCTCATATTTATTTAAAAGCTCAAAAAATTCTTGTTCGTTAAGAATATTCAGCTTTAATTCCTGGGCTTTTTCTAGCTTTGAGCCGGCTCCAGGCCCTGCAATAATATAATCAGTGTTCTTGGAGACGGAACTTGAAATCTTTGCCCCTAATTCTTTTAAATGCGCTTCTGCTTTGGGCCGAGACATTTTTCCCAATTTCCCGGTTAAAACAAATACTTTACCTTTTAAAGGAAAGCCTGCACCTTGCTCCAAAGTAGTCTCTTCTTTATCCCAGTAAATCCCACATTTATTAGGATCAGTTAAAACTTCTACAGCTTTTAGGTTTGAATCATCTTTAAAAAAATCAATAATATTTTTGATGACTTTCTCGCCAATAACACTTTTTACTTTATTCTGTTGGACCTCTTTTAAAGCTTTAAAGTCGTCCTCAGTTGCAGTCATTAAAGCATTTAAACTTGGAAAATAATTCGTTAGTTCTTTCGCGGCTTCAACTCCAACGCCTCTTATATTTATAGCATATAAAAAACGATTAAAGGTCGTATGTCGGCTTTTGTCTATAGCGGAAATAAGGTTTTTTGCTGATTTTGCACCTTGCCCCTCTAATTTAGCTATTTGTTCTTCTTTTAGATCAAACAAATCAACCGGACTTTCAATTAAATCAGCATTTAAAAATTGCTCAACAATCTTGTCGCCAAGGCCATCAATATTAAGTGCATGGAGAGATGCAAAGTGCCTAATAGCTTCTTTTCTCTGTGCCTTACAAAACAAACCTGCTTCACATCTTATTACTGATTCACCCTCCACCTTTTTAACAGGTGAATTGCATTCAGGGCATACAGTAGGTAATTCTGTTGGGACAGCATTTTGAGTTCTTAATTCTAATATAACACTTACAACTTGGGGTATAACATCCCCGGCTCTCCTAACTACAACACTGTCACCTTCTCTAACATCAAGCCTCTGCAATATATCCATATTGTGAAGGCTTGCATTACTGATTGTAGCGCCACCCACAAAAACAGGGGAAAGTCGGGCTACAGGAGTTAAGGATCCAGTTCTACCAACCTGAAATTCAATTGACTCAACTTCCGATGTTTCCTCTTCAGCGGGAAACTTGTGAGCCATAGCCCAAAGAGGCGCTTTAGCAATAAAACCTAATTTTGTTCGGTACTCAATTTTATCAACTTTATAAACAACACCATCAACATCATATGACAATTCATTTCTCTTGTCCTGTATTCCATTATAATATTTAATGCATTCATCGATCTTTTGCACTTTTTGTACTTCAGGACAAATTCTAAATCCCCATTGTTTAAGTTTCTTAAGCTGCTCTCCATGTGTTGGGGGCAACACACCTCCTTCTACTGAGCCAATAGAATAACAATATATAAAGATGTCTCGTTCAGCGGTTATTTTAGGATCTAACAGTCTTAAACTTCCAGCTGCTGCGTTTCGAGGGTTTACAAAGGTTTTTTCCCCTTGAGCTTTCGCTTTTTCATTGAGTATCTTAAAGCTATTTTTGGGCATGTATACTTCACCACGAACCTCCAGCAAGGCTGGGTAATCATCGCCAAATAATCGAAACAGCATGCCCTTAATTGTCCTAGCATTAGCTGTTATTTCCTCCCCGGTTTCACCGTCCCCGCGAGTAGCAGCACGCTCTAAAAGACCATCGCGATATAATAAACTTATTGCTACACCGTCTAATTTTGGCTCACAAATATAGTCAACTGAAGAAAGGGTGCTCTCTTCCTTTTTCAGTTCATCTTTAATCCTGCGGTCAAATTCAATTACTTCTTTGATCGTAAAAGCGTTGTTTAGTGACAGCATCGGCTCTTCATGCTTGACCTGCCTAAATGAATCTAAAGGCTCTCCTCCTACCCTCTGACTTGGAGAGTCTGACCTTTTAAGTCTTGGAAACTCATTTTCAAGCCTCTGCAATTCCCTCATTAAACGATCATACTCAGCATCATCTATTAGAGGTTCATCAAGAACATAATACCTATGATTATGATAATTAATGGTTTCTGTTAGCTCTTTTATCCTCTTCTTCGCATTTTCCAGTGACATAGCCATATATTATAATAACTCCACAGAAATTATTAATTAGGGTTCAGCATGGGAACGGCCATTCAACTGTATCAAACGAAATAATGAGCGGCGATCCTAATCGGCAGGTTGAAGAATCTATTATCATCCAGAACATAATAACGTCAATTATGTCTGGGGAGCGCTCTCCTTACCCCACTTCTCATGAAGAATTTTTCAGTATGTTAACAATTTCAAACTATATTATATATTCTGGTTGTTGTGCAATTAATTATAGCTAACCCTAAAAAACCACACTGTTTTTATCTTTTTTTCTGATAAATTCTTCACCTTAAGGCGAGCCTGAGCGACTCAGGAACTGCGTTGTTCAGCCCTCGCAGTATAGCACTACGGCTTCGGACTGAAATGCCTTGTTCCTGGGTCGCTCAGACTCGTGAGAAGTGCGGGACAGATCCTCGACTTTTTTTATGACGGCAGGATCCATAATGTCTTTTTTTGTAAGGGACTAAACCGGTTTTGCCAGTTTTGAAAGTTCGTCTTTGATTTCATCAATGACCTCATAAAACCAGATCAAGTCCTCTATGGTCAGTCGGCCGGCCTTGCGCTGGGACTCTGTCCCGTCTTTTTTCATAAATAGCCGGGGGCCGATCTGAAGCTTTGGTTCGCCATCACCATACTGGTTGATCGAAATTACAAGTCCGGTTTCTTCACATTTCCATTGGTTTAATACCTTGTCCTTTTCAGGGTCAAATGCCATAATTTCCTCCATTAATAAAATCGCCCCGCGATTTTATACAACGTCCGCCTTCGGCAGACTTTAAAGAATCAAAGAGATTCTTTTTGTTAATTCAAATCCTCGCCATGTTTGTTATATAATATCAGTTTTTGTCCTATTGGTTTTATATTTATACTCTAAAATTATGTCAAATTCATTTTAACCCGCTCAGACCAAGGGGAAACCGTACAATTTGCCTCAATTGAGGTTATCGTTTCGCCCAAAGGCTAAGCCGCAACAGCAAGCGCCAACCCAGCAGTTTTTTTGTGGGAATTTCAACAATGCTGTGATTTTTGCAATCAGGTAAGAATATTGATGGCTTTGATGGTTTCATTAATTTTGGAAATGCCCAAATTTGCTGAAAATTTGAGAACCTTCACAAAAAAACCGCTACCAGAAATCAATTCCTGGATAATTTCAACACGGTGAACCTATCTTCAATTGCAAGAATCTCGGGATCTCCCGTGCAGATTGCGGCGTCTAACTTTTCTGCAAGCGCTACAGCGAAGGCATCAGCATAGGACAAACGATGGATCGATTTCAGCCTGGCTGCCTCCATGATATCGCTTTTTGAAGGTTCATGGGTTTTGATTGGCAGCAATAGCAGATCGTTTATCACTTCATTTGCTGAGTCCAAATCTTTTTTACGGGCAATATTATAGAAAACTTCGCCCAGGTTGATCCATGAAATATGAATGGCGGGTTTTTCAGATCCTACCTTCTCAAAGAGGTCTTTTACCGTCCCTGCAGCAGGTTCTTCCTTGAAAATCAGGGCCAGCAAAGCCCATGCGTCAAGAACAATTATCTTTTGAAATTTCTTCGACATGTTCGTTTTCGAAAGATTCTAAAATGGTTTCCCCTTCAAATTTGCCGTACAGACGGTCCAGAGGTCGGTTTTTCATCGGTGTAAGGATAATTTGATTTTTTTGCCGACGAATTTTAAAATATGTGCCGGGCTCTAATTTCATTTGCTTTCTTACCGACGCCGGGATGACCAACTGGCCTTTGGATGATAATTTGGCCACTTCCATTTCTTACCTCCACTAATGTTTTACATTATAATAAAGTAAGACTCTTTTTAAGTCAACACCATTGTATAGATTAATTTCAGTTCCCATTCCGAATGCAAGACTTTAATAATGTTGCCTCCTTTTGTTTAAGGGTTGATAAAAAACGTAAAATTGCGTTCGATTGAATTATATGATATCCAAAAGATACTGGCAATTCTTTTATGGTCTCAGAGAGTTACCGGGCGTGGCAAGATACATGCAATTATGAATTTTCCAGTCCCCCCAATTTGTGTTTTTCCCTACTATATTATGGTAGAATCTCGTATTCAGTCTGCCATAAAGTCTGACCTGGTCCAAGTGCATCAGGAGGCAAAAACTGCGTACAACAAAGTTTGATTATCGACCAGCAACAAAGATAAATTTGAAAGGATGCGTTAATGAATAAACTTTGGGATTATAAAGATTATGTAAATCACCTTTCCCATGAAAATAGATTAGTACGGCGTTGGGCTTTCAGTGCTTTGGAAAACCGTTTTCTGAATAGATACGCAGATCAAGTATGTAGCCTGATCAGCGACGAGGATGAACATTTGGCATGCGCTGCCCCAAGATATCTTGCACTACACGAAGCTGTTCAACATGCACCGGCTATCTTAGAAAGCTTCAAGAGTGGTCAAGGTATTATTCCCAGTAACTGTGCGAGCGCTCTTGCAAAAATGTACTATGAACCAGCGATTGATGTTATGCTGGAACACTTTATAAATCCTGGAAGTGCAGAAACGTTTTTGGGCATTTTGGATTACCTTGGCAAGATCCATCGCGAGAAATGTAGGGACGCATTAAAACCCGCCGTTATCCAAACGAAGGACACCTTCCTTTTGGGCTCAGCGATGGCCAATTTGTTGCGGCATCATAATCCTGAAGACGTAAAGCTGGTTCTGGACAAGTATTTCGAATCGGGTGACCGCAACAATCGAAACGATATGCTTCTAAACAATATATCATCCCCTTTAGGAGGAGGGTCTTATTTCAGAGACCTTACAGAGTTTGGTCAAAATAATATTTTAGTAAAACCTGTTGAAACGATAGATGGTCTTACTTTAAAAAATTCGCATATCAAAATGGATGAAATCCTTCGTGAGAATATGATCATGTCTCTTGAAAATGGGCAATACGAGGATTTCGTTACAATGATAATGTTTGATTCCCGCAATATTGTTAATGAACGCTACCCCAAAAATAATTGTCCTGATTGTTTAAGCGAGTTATTCGGCCAGGATACAATGTGCATTAGTTTACTTGAGGATCTTTCAAAACGTTCCAATGTATGGAAGCAAGTTAAGCATTCCAAAGAGTTAGGAACAAAACTTGTCTCTCTAATTATATCAGCATATTTTGCCATCAAAGAACGCGAGGCTTATCAAAAGGCGTTATATCCTGAGGCTGGTGTCGAGGAACTAATTCAGGCGGTAAAAAACACCGGTTCAATTTTGCCGATGCAGATCCAGAAAAAGATAAAGGAGCTGTCACCAATATCAGAATTGAAGGCTAATTTAACGACTGATTTGATGACCTGGGGAGATATTTGGACCGTCAGAATAATGGGTCAGATTGGCAATAAAGACTTTGCTCCTGAGTTGATTCGTGTCCTTCGCAATACAGACAGTATGGACTATATATACAGTGACGCGCTCAGAGCGATAAATACACTGGATGAATCCGCAGATGAAAGTATCCTCAATGCAATTAAGAACCAAGAGTTGGGGGACTGGGAAAGTTTCCCAATACTTGAGCACCTTCCATACTCTGAGGCATACGATCTCGCCTTGCATAAGTGGGAAGACGAGAGCGATGATAATATGGATTCCTATGAAATATTTTCTTATTGTCTGAGAGGGATTGGAGATCCTCGAGGGATTGAAAAACTGCAGGATGTATATGCCAATGAAAATGATGCAACGTATATAGGTAATGCTCTGGAATGCCTTAGTATGATTAATAATGTGGATATTCCAGAAGTGCCGGATATTCTAAAAAAAAGAATAGAACAAGAAGAAAAGCAAAAAGTCAGAGAGAAAGAATTGAACGAATTGGCTTATAACTACAAGGAAAAGAAAGAGCAAGGAATGCTTGAAAACAACGGAAAGGTAGTTCCGTTCAAAAGGGATACACCGAAAGTCGGCAGGAATGCGCCTTGCCCCTGCGGCAGCGGGAAAAAATACAAAAAATGCTGTTTGGGCAAACAGGCCGTGCCTTCCCAAACGCTGTACTATCGGCGATTGTCGGAGGCACATGATCGCCTTGTGGATCGTTTGCTTCCCTATGCCACCCGGACGTTCGGAGAGGAAGCCGTTGATGTGGCTATGCGCGAGTTTTTGCTCTGGCCCGACCCGGAGGACGAGATCGGTGAAGACACCCTTGACCGGGTCGGCCCCTTGTTTTGGCCCTGGTTTTTATTCAATTGGGAGTCCGATTCTTTTGATGCCGGATTGGAACTTCCGGGGCCGGAGGGCCGAACCGTGGCCGAACTTTATGCTGAAAAGCGCGGCAACCGGCTCGATCCGCTGGAACGCAAACTGATCGATAACTTAAACCGTAAACCTTACACTTTTTGGGAAGTACTGCACGTTGACAAGGGAAAGGGGATGCGGTTGCAGGATGTTTTAAAGGGCAACCGTATCGAGATCCAAGAACGGTCCGGATCAGAATATGTACAACCCGGTGACCTGCTTTATGGCCGTGCGGTTTCTGTAGACGGCGTGGGAATGCTCATAGGGCTTGGCCCCACCATTATTCCTCCCGGCCGCAAACCGGATATCATTCAATTGAGAAAACAATTGCGTCGCGGCCTATCTTCCATAACCGATGACACGTTGTATGAATGGGATGTCGAAATCCGGGAGATGTATTTACACATCGATCATGCTTTGCATTCCCTGCCGCAACTCTGCAACACGAACGGCGATCCGATGGAATTTCACCGGCTGATTTATGAGGTGTCGTCAACCGAAGAGGCTTTTGAGAAGCTCTGCGACCTTTGTACTACTGTGGAATCCGAGGAACTCCGCGTCGATGCGAAACGGGATGACACCGACCGGATCATTAGGGTCGAAATCCCATGGGACCGCCAAGGTCATAAGGGCAGTCCGGGGATGCCCAATACTGTATTAGGCCGTATCGTGATCGACGGCCGCCGACTGACCGCAGAGGTCAACTCCGCTGAAAGGGCCGAGACCCTCCGTCATGAGATCGATGCCAGGCTGGGTGCAGGTGTTCATTTCAAAGTCGATGAGATTCAAGATGTTGATTCGATGATGAACAAACATATGGCAGGGACGGCCGCAAGGAAACATTCTCCGGAACATGACGAGTTGATGCAGCACCCTGAGGTGCAGGAGCAACTAGCCGGAATGATATACAAGCACTGGGAAAACTGGGTGGACGGCAATATACCGGCTCTAGGAGGGATATCCCCCAGAGAGGCCATAAAGTCCCCAGACGGGCGTGAAGCCGTTGAAGCGCTTCTCAAAGATGCTGAAAGGGATCGGGGCCAAGATCCATTTACAACGGAAGCAAACCGCAAAGGCACACGTCGGGTAAGAGAATTGCTCGGATTGAATGATTAGCAAAATGTGTTTCCGCCTCCTTGTGCAAGGGGCCAAGACATTTGCATTGAAACAAAGAAAATTTTAGGAGATCAAAATAGTGACTAGTGGGATTGTAAAATGGTGAAAATGTGAAACCTTGTGACGAAAACATTAAGAAAACTTTAGAACTGATAAAAGACATGCTCAGCATAGCTGAGAAAGGCGATGCAGATCGGGAGGACGATGGCTGCGGTATTCTTTATGGTGTGTTGCGCGATTAGGCTTATAAGATAAAACAAATTGCAGAATCTGAAAAGGAAAAGCATATAAAAAAAGGGTGGTGGAAATAGGGTTGTGTATTCATATTTTGAACTTTGATATCAAAAAGATAATGGCAATTATTTTATGGTCTCAGATAGTTGCCGGATTGGCAAGTTATCACATTGTAAAAGGTCCAATTGTAATAGATTGCGATAATGTATGGTATAAGTATAGGATCTCCTCATAATTTTATGTTAGGCAAAATAATTGATGGAAGGCGCGAGGCATGAACCCAGCTTTAGAGGAACGGAAACGGCAGCTCGCTGACAAGTACATTCAAGACTCTGAACAGAAAGAAATCTTCCTTACCAAAGCAACACAATTCAAAATGTGGGCAAACTATATTGCAGCGTTCATACTTTCTAACGAAGGTTATAAAGAATTCCATATAACAGATATAAGACGAGTATTGAAGCGTTTGCTTGGAGAGCTTTATGATGGGCCTGGTACGAAACTTTCTGGGCTATTGACGCAAGATATGGCAGATACTTCGAACTGGCATTTTGGATATCCTTGTTTAAAGAGAGTACGTGGAAAAAGAGGTTACTATACATTCATTGGATTTTCTAAAGGACGACAATCCTGAAATTCGTACAGAAAATATGATGCCTAACATAATAATACGGTCGAACGCCTAAATGACTAATTGCAGAAGGCCGATGTATATTAGACCAAGGCAATCCTAATAACAGGATTAAATATAATTCGATCTATTTGCGTTTAAAAAAAGGACTTCACAAATAAATCTGCTATTATATCAAAAAGTGGTAAACTCTTACTGAACAAAGTGTAATAACCGGAGATAAAATTGACAGACATTAACCCATAGGCAGTTAAGATTTTTTGCTGAAAGAAACTAACTTAAATTTCGCCAACTGGGATATTAAAAATGATAAAATTGCTTGAATTGATCTCTCTTGCCGGTGTGAAATTAGGAAATTTCAAGATTCACTGCGCTACGGGTACTCAACATTCCCCTCTTGAAGCCTTTTTCGACGGCAAATTTAAAGAATGGCAGGAAAAACAAAGGAACCGCAATTTCGAATGCGATCAAATTGTTTCATTAATTAATCTTAGCCGTGACAAATGGTTGTTTGTCGGAGTTTACAACGTAGAGGGAATCAGAAAAAAGACAAAGGATAAAAAGGGTCAAATATTTTTATATTCAACCACGGAAATAAAAGGGCAGAAACATATCGTCGGCCGTGCAATAGTAAGATTCAATAAAACTTTCAGAGCCTCATACTTAAGAGGAGAAAAATACGGAGATCAGTTGATTGTAACAGAAATTCGTGACCGGAAAATGTCTGTGGGAGATTTTCCCGGCTACAATTCCGTTCTCGTTTCCTATAACCTCTTGCGTAACATTGTCCGAGAAGGAACTCCTTCATGGAAATCCGCGCTAAGCAATGTATCGGGAATCTATATTATTACCGACATGAAAACAGGGAAAATTTACATTGGCAGTGCATATGGGGGAGAGGGTGTTTGGCAAAGGTGGCTGATCTATGCCAAAAACGGTCATGGTGGAAATAAGGACCTAAAAGATTTGCTTAAACTCAAAAAATCCAGTTATACTCAAAATTTCCAATTTTCCATCCTCGAAGTAACCGATTTAAACGCTAACAAGGATTATATTATAAGCAGAGAAAGTCACTGGAAAAAGGTACTTATGTCCAGGAAATTCGGCTACAATCGAAATTAAAAGATTTGAGCTCCCTTCGGATCTTCTATTTCATTGGACGAAGATGATTTTGCAACAGGAAAATTTGAGATTTGATAGGGTTTGCAAACGTAACTTATGATATCTGTAACTCAGCAGTTTCGAAATGCTGGCAAGCTATCAACATAAAAAATACTGTTTAAAGTTTCATCACTTGTTATTTATTCAAAACGAACATCTAAAAAAAGATGTTTTGTATAAAGTGACTTCATGGTCTCCTATCGTTGAGGAAAAGGAAATAGCTAAAAATGTACTTAGCTGAATTACATGGTAAACTTTCATCAAGATTAGAAAGAATGGAGGACATTTTAACATCTAATGTTTTTTCGTTTTTCAAATATTCGACAAGGGATATATTTCTTAAAGGGTACTTAAATACAATGGGATTTGATATTTCGGAACAAGAGGCAAACAGAGCAGAGTTTATATTTTGGCCTCGTTATGAGGAAAATACTGAGCCGGATTTAGTGATAATTGTTGGAGATTATTATCTACTTATTGAGGCAAAGTATTTTTCAGATTTTGGTGGCGAGACTAAGAAAACTAAATCTCAGTTAGTTCGTGAGATCAAGGGCGGTCAATTGGATGCAAATAATTATGGGAAAAAATTTATGATTATTGCGATTACCGCCGATCATTTTTTTAAAAAAGATAAGTTCAAAATAATTCTGCAGAAATATTCCTCCGATTTCAAATGGACTAATTGGCAATTAATATCTTCATTTCTCAATAATGTTATAGAGACCAATCAAAGTATCAAAAAACAAGAGCGAGATTTTGCATTTGATCTCTACAATTTATTGGACAAAAAAAATCTTCGTGATTTTCACAGTTTTGACGCTCTTCATAATACAAAACTTCATTCGAAAGCCCACCCTTTCATTTTCTTAAATGCAAAAGGAGTAAAATTCCGCGGGAATTTTGTTGGTTTTCTAAATAGTGTGTCATTCGACAAGAAAATGGGATCGAAAATGGATGAATCTATTTTCTTTAAGCGAAAAAAGGCTAAATTCCATGGGGTATTTATGGGTTTTAAACACAGTTTATTATTTGATAGAAAAATTGAAGAAAAAAGGGAAAAGATCTTCCTTTACCATGGAAGAAAAAAATATGAGCATTTATTGTGTATGAAGAAATTAATTAAAACTGGAAACCGGATATTCTATAAAAAGGATTATAATCATGTCAGCTAAGAGTGAATTAATCGAACAAAACGATTTAGCATTTGACTTCATACAAAAATTGTACCTCGAAACTTCTTATCTAATAAAAGAGGTTGAAGGAATATTACACGATGAAGAGGAGAAATTTATTATTGGTAGACCAGCTGGCTATAGTATTACTTCAGCTCGGTCTACGGGATTAGAATCGAATAATGTCATGCAATGGTTGATAAGGAAACTCTCTATATTCTTTGTTCCTGAAGATAAAACAAAAGTTGAACGGGGCCAAACCATAACAATGATAGACAAAAATTTAAAAGTGATTTTCCTAAGAATTGTTTTTAACGATAAAAAAATTAATGAGCCGATTATATATCCAGGAGTTTTGTATAACATTGAAAAAAAACCGCAAGCTAAATGGGTTAAAAAATTTGAGAATTTAATGGGCCATATTGAATACAATGGCGATAAAATTTTTAAGAATATTTCAGAAATAGTTTTTGAAGATGCGTATATGAAACTTCAAGGTAAACTGAAAAAGAAAAACCTGTTCGAAATTGACGATAGCGATTCTATTGTCGAATTGATAATCAAACCGTCACTTGAACTTTACCGGAAATATTAATGAAGCAATAGAACTGGTTTCATAAACTTAATGCAGGAAACGTAGCATTATGATATCTGCTATATAGACCATGTCCCTGAAATAACAATTAAAAAGTGATACTATTTACATATCTTCGTTGATTCACTTGATCGCCTGCCCTTTCAATAAATCCTCCTGGACATCAAAGGTAAAGTAGCTTGTGCGTGATTATAATAACGACTCAAGGGGCTGTTGCCCTTATAAACTCGGCTTCCATCTCCTTCCGGGTGGTCTTAACGGCTTTAACCGTTTGGTTGAAGGTCTCCTGAACGTCAAGTGGTTGTTGGCGGAAATTCGCCACCTGGACAGGACACAGATACCAGGTGCAAATCCAGGGCCGGACAATCCTTTTCAAATTGCAGCCTCTGGGACTTGCGTACTGACAGGTATTCTTTAAATTCTGCAATGGCTGGGACTGGGGGATTTGCTGACCGCTGAGGTGTAAAAAAGTAGGTCCTTAAAATCGATCCAGACCTTGGCAACCAGACAGCACGGATCAGGACAAAAAAGACACGTAACCGCACACAGATCATCCAGAAACGAAAAAATCGATTCCAGGTCAACTTGGATGCTGCGTGCCAGCATCCTTGCTCGCTTAAGCTTAGTTCGGTGAAGCCTAATGAGATGATCCAAACTCCGGTTGGCTTCAAACCAGTTTGCAGAACTCCCCCACGGCGGTAAAGCCGGATCGAAATTACCCCCATGGGACTCTTCTGATTCAGATTTCAGAAAAGCTTGATATGAAAATTCTTGATGTGTCTGTATGTTTCTCAATGATTTTGAAGCTCCCCGCCCTAAAGGGCGGGGGTTCTGCCTTCCAGGCAGTGCTTTGCGCCCGGTAAGGATTTTAGTTGATTTTATATAGCCCCCCTAAACCCCGCCCTGAAGGGCGGGGGTTCTGACATTCGTCAGTGCTTCGCGGCGGGGAGCGATCCGGTCAATCCACCCGTAAAACCTTGGCACCCCGAATTTTACGTTCTTTAAGCTCCAGCAGCGCCGTATTGGCTTCTTCAAGTTTAAATTCCTGGATTTCCGGCTGGATGGGAATATCGGCCGCCAGATCCAAAAATTCGATAACATCCTGCCGGGCTACGTTGGCAACACTCTTTATCTCCTTTTCCTGCCAGAGATGTGACTCATAATCGAGTTGCAAAAGAAACTGCTTGTCAGCCTCCTCTTTACGAATGGCATTGACAACCAGCCTGCCGCCGCCTTTTAAATTCTTCAGCGCGTAAACCACGGGCTTCCATGCCGGAGTGGTGTCGATAATCCCATCCAGCTTCTCCGGCGACTCCTCGTCAGTATCTCCGGCCCAAATCGCACCCAATTCTTTGGCAAAATCTCTTTCCTTTTCGCTTCTGGCGAAAACAAATACACTGGTGTTGGGATATTTATGTGCGACCATCTTGAGAACAAGATGAGCCGAAGCCCCAAAACCGGTAAGCCCCAGGCTTTGGCCGTCTTTAATGCCGGTTAATCTTAAGCTGCGGTAGCCGATGGCACCGGCGCATAATAAAGGAGCCGCTTGAGAATCAGTAAACACCTCGGGTATTTTATAGGCAAAATTTTCAGAAACAGTCATATACTGCGCATAACCACCGTCAGCGTCCCGGCCGGTGGCTCTGAATTGGCTACATAAATTTTCACTGCCTTTTTGACAAAAAGGACATACACCACAAGCTGAAAAGATCCAGGCAATACCCACCCGGTCGCCGATGTCAAACTTTTTCGTATCCGGCCCGATTTCCTGTACTCTGCCAACAACTTGATGTCCCAGCACAACCGGGAATTGGGGCGGGGGTGTCCGGCCCTCAATTTCATCCAGTTCGGTATGGCAAATCCCGCAGAATGCGACCTTGACTAAAACTTCCCTTGCTTTGGGAACAGGGACCGGCAGCCGAACCAGTTCCAATGGCTTCCTATTATCTTTAAGACTGCAGATCCTATTCAACACCATCGCTTTCATTAGACTCAACCCTCTATTTTATTAGATGCCCAATTGACTTAGAAGTTGGAGAGTTTTTCCATAAAGCGCTCCCCGACCCTTCAACTAATTGCCTTTAGTATTTTGATTGCAGTGCGTTTGACCTCCGCATCCGGATCTGAAAGCAGCTCTGTCAGTTTCCCTTTTAAGCCCGCCAATTGTTCTGATCCCACCTTACTGATTTGCTTTAAAGCCAAAGCTCGAATACGGGGATTTTCGTCGTTCAAGCATTTGCAATAGGTTTCAAAATGGGCTTCCGCCGGAGTCATCGATCTCAGAAGCGCCAGCGCATCAAAACGGAGATCGGCGTCTTCATGTTCCAGATATTGCAGATAAACGGATTCGACTTCCCGCCGCTTGGAATAAAACCGCCAGAGATTAAAAAGAATACAGCGTTTTTGTTCCAGGGGACCGTGTTCCAGCCGTTCCAGCATCAGACCGAGGATGCGGTCATCACGCAGGTTGGAAAGGGCATTGACCGCAGTTTGCTGAACTTGAATATCAGGATCGTACAGGAGTTCTATTAGTGGAATCGCCGCTTGGACATTCCCTTCCCATCCCAAGGCAAAAGCAGCATGCATGCGCAGTTCAGGATCTTTTTCTTTCAGTATTTCCAATAAGTTGTCGATTAAAGGCTGCCGCTCTTCAAGTAAAGGGAGGGTTACACTAAGCTGGATAGAGGCAAAATGGCGAATCTCTTCATCTTCTTTTTGATCAACCATGATCCGATATAAGGGCCAGGCCACTTCCTGCTTTGCAAAGCCACCCAAAAGCATGATGATTTTGCGTTTTAATTTATTATCGGCAAGCTTGAGCCCTTTTAAAAGTATGGGAATTGCTTTTTCTTTTTCTTTTAAAAAAAGTTCTATGGACTCAAGATATATGTCGATCTTTTCAAAAAGACGAGCTTTAGATTCAAAATTTATTATCTTGCGTCTACTCATCAATTGTCCCCAACCTCAATTGACCGTAAATTAAAGCAAAGAATCCGGGCCCATAGGACCCGGCTTTGGTTCACCCCTAGAAGGGGCTGTTTTCTGCAAATTGGGCAAGTTCCAAGTGCCTTAAGTGAGCTAAAGTGCCTTAAGTTATGGAGTCGCTTCGCTCCAATGTTTTTATATAATTGACAGAATTCCTTAACTTAAGCGCACTTGAGCGCACTTAAAACTTTAGGCACTCCTAAAATATTTTTGGCAAAGCCAGTTTACTCTGACCTGCTCCAAAGGGCCCAGTTTTTCAGCGCTAAATAAAAAAGGGTCGCATGACTCATAGGCCCTATGCAACCCTTTTTAATTAATTCTAAATTTTTTACAGACTCTTAGGTCGAAATTTTTGAAAAATCGGCAAACAAACCAAACAAATCCGAAATTTGCTTCAATAACGCCAGTCGATTGTCACGAATTTTTTTCTGTTTGGCCATTACCATGACTCCGTCAAAAAAAGCATCTACCG
>CAZQOH010000018.1:0-17203 GCA_964594355.1 uncultured Desulfobacterales bacterium | reverse complement strand
GTGATCGCCAGGCAATGCTGGATGCAAATCGCAATGTCATCCGTTTCCACTTAGGCAAAGATGTTTTAGGGAATTTGAAAAAATTGGCGGATGCGGGAAAAAGGAGGGTTGGATAAATGGGAAGAATATATATACCAAAGGAAGAGGATTTTAACAGAGCGGATGTGGTGGTTATAGGAGGCGGTATTGTCGGAACGGCAACAGCCTTTTGGCTTTCAAAGGCGGGACTCGATGTTATTCTCATAGAAATGCGTGATGGACTTTCCACTTTGACAACCCCGGCATCGGCGGAATGTTTTCGCGCTCAGTTTACGGAACCGGCAATGTCGGAGCTGGCAAAACCGAGCATCAAGATGTTTGAAAATTTTGATGAAGTTATCGGTATTCCAGGTTATGACATCTCGATCCGGCAACAAGGATATCTCTTTCTTACCGATAATCCGGGTATGGTAAAAGATCTTCAGGACAATGTAAAACAGGTTCATAAATTGGGGGTGACCGATTCAGAATTTCTTGACCGTGATGAGATCCTATCTCGATTTCCTTTTCTTTCGCCATCCGTTGTTGCGGCTACCTTTCGTCAGCGTGATGGATGGTTGTCTTGCCATGAGACTACGCAAGGATTTGCCAAAGGATGTAATGCAAGGTTTTTTCTTAAAACAAAGGCCATAAAAATTAATCTTGACACAAAGGGGGTCTGTGGCGTCGAGACGAATCGGGGAAATATCCAGACACGAACGGTGGTGAACGCAGCAGGTCCTTTTGCAGGTCAGATTGGGCGTATGGTAGATCTAGAATTACCTTTGGAACCTGTTCGCCGGCAAAAGGTTTTTATAGCCACTGATGTACCTATTCCTCAAGATGCGCCTTTCACCGTGAATGTTGATAATAACTCCTATTGGCGACCGGAACCCGGAGGAGTGCTTATTGGCTGGGTAGATTCGGATGAACCGGTGAGCGAACCGTCAGAAAATCTGAAAACAGACTGGGAATTTCCGGCCATTACACTGGACAAGGTGATGCGTCTCACCCCCTTCTTTGAAAAAGTGACTGAGGGCTTAAAACAACCGGATATAAACATTTCAGCCGGACATTACGTCTATACACCGGATGATCAACCTTTAATCGGTCCGGTTGATGAAGTACCGGGATTTTATCTGAATTGCGGGTATTGGGCCGGTGTGATGCTTTCTCCTGAAGCCGGCAAACGGATTGCGGATCTTGTAACAGGAAAGATGGATAAGAAGGACAATCCCTTGCGTCTTAGCCGTTTTAAGGAAGGGATTGTTGAAAAAGGAAAAACCTTAATGAGTCATTGAAACTCTTGATGAATTCTTCTTTTTACGAATTCATCAAGAGTTTCATATCATAAAACGCCTAATTTCCGCAGGCGCTACCCCTATCACTTGTATAGTTTCAAGGCTTTGTGGTGTTACAACCGAAACAGTTACAGGTTCGGTATTTGGCGCCTTACTGTAACCGACACATATGGATGCTGTTTGAGAAATAATGTCCTTACTGCTTCCATGTGTAAGTAAAACTGTCGGACCTGGATAATTATCTACTTCAATAACTATATTTTCATTCGGATTGTGATTCTTTATTATATTTTCATTGTCCTCTTTTGTACGTCCAACTATAATTTTTGACTTTTCGTTCAAACGAAAATGGCGTCCGTATTTTAAAAGGTATAGTTCTTTCTTGCTATAGCTATCCTGGTGTTCAAAGAGATCCTTAAGGCGTGCCGAATAGCCTTTGTCTGTCAACAGACAACCGCCTGCGGGAGAAGGATAGTCTGTAATCCCGAATTCTTTAACCAGTTTTATTTGCGGTTTACGAGATCTTCCGGAAAGACCTAACAAAAGCTCCCTGTTGACAAGACCCTCCTTTTCAGGGATTGTTAGAGGAAGTTTTTTTGCGCTTAAAGGACGTAATATGTAGCCGTCAAATCCGGATTGTTTTTCCACATACCTAAGAGACGGTTTTGTCTGAGACATGGGTCGCTGTCCGAGAACCTCACCGCTGAATAGAAAATCTACTCCCCTTTTTGTCATTAATGTACCTGCTTGTCTGAACATTAAAGCATGACAGTCCATACAGGGGTTCATGTGTTTTCCATACCCGCATGGAGGATTTTTCAGCATCTTAAGATAAGCCCGGGTTATCTTTTTTACGGTTAAGGGTATCCCTGTTTTGCGAGCTGCCAGCCGCGCCTTTTTAGATGAAAAAAAAGGTGTTTCAAAAGTTACCCATTCGACTTCTATGTTCTGGTTGCGCAAAACCAATGCGGAAAGGATGCTGTCGAGTCCACCTGAACATAAACCTAAAGCACGCACTTTTTTTTGAGTTAAATTCATGATATAAGATTGATGATTTCGTAAAAAAAAGTAACCGTTCAGGGGTTCAAGGTTCAGCGTTCAAAGGTTATCGGTTTGACAAGATTCTCAATATTTTCACCATGTTACAGTCATAGTGCATAAATTAAGACCTTTAGTTTATTTTTTTGATGCGTGCGATTTTTTACTCCTAATGTCCATGAAATCCGAACTGAAACCCTGGATTTCGGATCGATATCCTTTATACTAAGGCATTGGAGCAAGCTCAAGGCAAAAAACTGACCCTGAACGGAGAACGCTGAACCTGTGAACGCTTACAAAAAAAGGAAAACAACCATGCCAAAAAATAAATCCCGAGCATATAAGATCAGTAAAATATTAAAAGCCTTATATCCAGATGTCAAGACCCAGTTGCATTACAGGAATCCTTTTGAATTACTTGTGGCTACTATTTTATCTGCTCAGTGTACAGACAAACAGGTAAATTCGGTAACTCCGAATCTGTTTAATAAGCTGAAAACCCCCAACGACTTTGCTGATACACCCAAAGAGACCATAGAAGAACTGATTCGTCCCACAGGATTTTTTCACAATAAGGCGAAAAATATTAAAAACTGCTCTAAAGCCCTTATAGAAAATTATAACGCCAAAGTGCCGGAGACATTAGATGAAATGATCAAGCTTCCCGGAGTGGGACGCAAAACCGCAAATGTGGTTCTTGGTGCCGCCTTCGGAATTCCGGGAATTGTTGTTGATACACATGTTGCAAGGATTTCAAGAAGGCTCGGGCTTACGGAAAATAAAGATCCTGTAAAGATAGAGTTTGATCTTATGAAAATAATACCAAAAGAGGAGTGGAGCGATTTTTCCCTTCATCTTGTTTATTTCGGAAGAGCTGTTTGTAAGGCGAGAAAGCCGAATTGCCCATCATGTCCTCTTAATAATCTATGTGATTATCACGAAAAGCCCGCTTCCCTGTCAGGAGAAGCTTTGTTTTCTACCACGACGATCACGAAGAAATAGAAGAATCAAATTATTATTTATATTTGTTTTCTTCGTGCCTTGGTGCCTTTGTGGCAGAATAATATTTTCTTAACATAAACGACTTGAGCAGTGAAAAAATGAAAACATCATGCCTTCTTGGCGCACATTTTTCCATTTCAAAGGGTCTTCATGCGGCCGTCTATACGGCGAAATCCTACAATTGCAACGCCCTTCAGCTATTTACAAAAAACTCCAGCACCTGGAAAGAGCGGGATCTTTCAAGAAAAGAGATTGATCTTTTTGAGAAGGCAAAAGATGAAACAGGTATCAATTTAATTGCTTCACATACATCATATTTGATCAATCTGGCCTCACCTGAAAAGAAAAAGCATTTCATGTCATGCAAGGCACTAAAAAAGGAGCTTTTAAGATCTTCAATGCTCGGTATTCCATATATTGTCCTTCATCCGGGTTTTCATATGGGAAGCGGTGAAAAGGAGGGGATCAGTCGAATCGCAGACAGTATTAATGAAATATTTATGGAAACTGAGGACATACATACTCGTCTTCTGCTTGAAAGTACGGCAGGACAGGGTTCCAGTGTGGGCCATACATTTGAACAGCTTTCATTTATTCTTGGGGGTGTCAAGAATAAAGACAGAATTGGGGTATGCCTCGATACATGCCATATTTTTGCAGCAGGCTATGACATCAGAACCAAGAATTCATATAATCAAACCATTGATACTTTCCATTCCATAATTGGTCTTAAAAATCTTTATCTTATCCACTTAAACGATTCAAAAAAAAGCCTCGGGTCCAGAGTAGACCGGCACGAACATATAGGAGAAGGACTAATCGGGATAAAGGCTTTTGAATATTTAATGAGGGATGAAAGACTTTCCCATATTGCAAAAATAATTGAAACACCAAAGGAAAAAGAGGGAAAAGTGTGGGATAAAGTCAATTTGAAACTGCTGTGTGGTTTATGTAAAACTTAGGGTTCACGCAAAGACGCAAAGTCGCAAAGAAGAAAAATAAAACAATTTAATTCTTTGGATTGCTTAACCTTTTTATAGGGTTGAGCCAGGTTAAGTGATTGAGAATATAGAAAAAGTGTTTTATACCAGTTGTCATAAATATGTTCCGATTGACCAGCGTCTGAACTTCCGAGCTAATCGTGGGTACAATTTGAAGCGTTCTACGGCTCGCTGCGCTAAAATTAAAGAACTCGACCTCGCTACGCTCGGGACTCAAACAGCTTCAATTTTTACGCTCCGTTTCGCCAAGAACGCTTAATCAAATGTCCCCAAATTGATTTGCTCGGAAGCTCAGACGCTGCATACATTCTTTGAAACGGAACGTTATTTTGGCAAACACTATAAAATATTTTTTTAGGTACGAAAAGGGGAGTTTATGATGAAATTAACGTTTTGGGGTCGCATTTGTCGCATTCAAATTGAAGTGTTACGTGGTTAATTTGATATTTCTTGTTTAACTTTTCTTCGATGATGGTACCTAATTTAGTTGTCTCACTTACCGGCATTTCATCCACCTCTATATGTGCTTCGAAATGAATGGTTTGTTCATTGAGCCTCCAAATATGAACATGGTGGATATTTTTTATCCCGGAAACGGCTTCAAGTTCCTTTTGAATGTTTACCATAGATGCATTTTTCGGTGTGCCCATCATCAAGACATTAGTAGCATCTTTTAAGATTTCAAAACTTTCTTTGAGTACCCAAATTGATATTAGGACGGTCAACAACGGATCAATCCAATAAATACTATAAAAATATATAAAGATACCACCGATAATAACAGCCACACTTGATGCGACATCACTGATCAAATGGAGATAGGCAGATCGGATATTAATATTTTTTTGTGACCCCTTTCGCAGCAGTGCAGCTCCAATAACATTGGCCAGCAAGCCGATACTCGCAACAATAATCATCATACCACCTGAAATCGGTTCCGGGGTTGTTAACCGATTATAAGCTTCTTTAAAAAGATAAAGGCAAATGGCGATAAGTGTAGCTGAATTAATTACGGCGGCAAAAATTTCCGCCCTTTTTAGCCCAAATGTATATTGTTCGGTTACAGGCTTTGCGCCTAATTTTATTGCTATATAACTGATTAATATCGCAATTCCATCGCTGAAATTATGAAGTGCATCGGAAATCAATGAAAGGCTTCCCGATAAAATACCCCCAATTATCTCAAAGAGAGTGATGAGGAAATTTAGTGCCATTGTAATAAATAATCGAGTAGCCGATGTGTTCGACCCAGAGTAATTATGCATATGATGATGATTGGAGGACAAAATAGTTACCTCAGTAATTTAATTTTACGAAAGTACATTTATCATCAAATATAGCTTGACAATATTAAGAAGTATACCTAAAAAATGGGCACGGTCAATTAAATTTTTAACGACTTGATTTAATAAAATATTCCCTGTCCTTATATTATTACTAATAAATTTGATAAACTCGTAAAAAGTCATTTGCGAGCGAGATTGAGCATTTTTGGAAAAAGATTCATGAAAAGCTGAACGTTAAAAATTGCAAGCTGTTTGAGGGCGGTAGCCCGAGTTCTTGCAATTTAGAGAAGCTTTTCAGGAATCCCAAAAATGGTCATAGAGCGAGCAAATTGTACTTTTTACGAAACCATCAAAGTTAGGAATGAATAATTAACATGGAGAACTTTGAGCCTAAAATCGTAATTCTTTACTGCCAAAATTGTGTGGTTGAGGGCATGGAGCTGGCTGATTCAACCAGGCGTTTTTCAGAACTTATGGTCCGTCTTGTAGTTATGCCATGCTCCAGCAAGGTAGAGATCGAGCATCTTGTCAAGATCCTTGAACAAGGGGCAGACGGTATTCAGGTAGTAAGATGCCCGGATCGAGAATGTCGTTTTCTGGGTGGAAATATCAAGGCTGAGAACCGCGTTGAACATGTTCGAAGACTGCTGGATGAAATTGATTTTGGAATCGAGAGGGTGGGGATTGCAAAGGGAAATGGGTTTAAACCCGAGGATCTTCTTAATCTGGCATCTAAGCGTGCCGATGCGATTCAATCACTGGGGCCAAATCCTATGAAAAAAGAGAAAAAAAGTTAATTAAAGTAAAGAATAATGCCTAAAAAATATCATTTTAATCTTAAAACGACTCCACCGAGATTTTCTCCGATTTCGAAGTTAAGCTCCTTCGAAGTAAAAAGATGCCTTGGGTGTCGACGCTGCGTTAAATATACCTCCTGTATTTATAGTATCTACAGAAAACGTAATTTTGATCCGTTTGTGATCCAGGATACCGGTGACAACATGTGCGTAAATTGTTTTCGCTGTGTACAGGAATGCAAGAACAATATTATGTCCAGATCTATAAATCCGCGCTGGGCGCAACTTGGCGGTGATTACTGGACTCCTAATATAGTTACCAGTATCTGGAAACAGGCTGAGACAGGTAAAATTCCCGTGTCAGGGGCTGGATACCGTGGTCCCTTTTGCGGCCCCGGTTTTGATCAGATATGGACCGATATGTCTGAAATAGTTCGGCCTACCAGGGACGGCATTCATGGCCGCGAGTATATAAGCACACTAATCGAACTCGGCAGAAAGCCTCAACGGCTGTCATTTGACGATTCCGGAAAGATGTTGACTGAACCGCCTCCCTTTGCGGAAATATCAATACCACTAATACTCGACATTCCACCCTTTGGGTTTATCGGCAAGAGCACCAATAGGGCAATGGCCCGGGCCGCCCGAAACCTTAAAACAGCCTCGGTTGCTACATGTGAGCAGGCTAATGGTTTGCTTTCCGAATTCCGTGATTCACTGATCGTAAGATTTGACCCGGATGTGGACGACATGACCGCACTCAAAGACGTTAACATTGTAGAGCTGCTTTATAAAGAGAATGTTATGGAGCAGATCTCTGCCGTAAAGGATGCCTGCCCCGGAATCATAGCATCGATACGTCTTAAGCTCGATGAGAATGCGGTACAATATGCTCGTGAACTTGCTAAAAATGGTGTGGACATCATCCATCTACAAGCCGATCCCATAGGAAGAGGTTTTGGTAACAATCAAGATAAATTTGTCACCGAATTGGTTAGGGAAGTGCACCTCGCACTGGTCAGGGATTCGATCCGCGAACAGGTTACAATCTTAGTTAGTGGTGGTATTGCCATGGCTGAGCACATGGCCAAAATCATAATTTGCGGGGCCGACGGTGTGGGTATTGACCTCGCGCTTCTGGCCGCACTCGAATGCCGGCTATGTCCGGACTGTGAGGAGCAGGACGAGTGCCCCGTTAAAATAGATCAGGTACCTGAGGAATGGGGTGCCCAACGGATTGTAAATCTTCTGGGCTCCTGGCACTCACAGCTTATCGAGGTGCTGGGTGCTATGGGACTGCGTGAGGTGAGAAGACTCCGGGGTGAGGTCGGTCGAGCCATGTTCTTCAAGGACCTTGAATGTGATAACTTCGCGCCTATTTTCGGCGAAAAGAAAGAAGTTCAGCCTTCTTCCATAGTTTCTGAACAGAATGGTAATAAAAGTCAATTTGCAACATGGAGATTCACTGGAACCGACATTACAATCGAACATATAAAGTCACGGTATAGGAATAAGATCAGTAAATACATGGTAGTTCTTACTAACGCCTGCACGCACTGTGGAAAATGTGCTGAAGCTTGCAAATACGGCGTGCTGATAAAAAGCGGTAGTCATGTAGTTACCCCTCGCGCTCATCTCTGCAGAGGCCCTGAAATTTGCAAAGCCGAGGGATCCTTCTGCATAGACCTCTGCCAGGAGGACGCCCTTAGCATCGGATCTAATCCTCTATGGGAAACCTTCGGAGATCCTCGTTGGACCTCTGACTTGATTGCAAGTACCTGGCTGCAGGCCGAGACCGGAATACCTCCTTATGATTCCGGACTTGAATATAAGGTGGGCGCCTCTGGAGGCGGATTCGACAAAATCGAATTTATATTCCCGAAGGAACCGCCCGATCCAATGCTCAAACAGGATGAGATCGATCTTGCCATCCCCCTTAACCGAAGAAAGGACGACGACAGACCCAAGGTAACCATCGGGTTCCCGATTTACGGGGGGGGCATGAGCTTCGGATCTATAAGTCTCAATACAATGATTTCCCGGGCCAGGGCTTACAAGGCCTTCGAGTCCTTCACCTGTTCCGGTGAGGGTGGATACCCTGAAGCCCTTAAGTTGTATGATGATCACGTTATCACTCAGGTGGCCACCGGTCTGTTCGGTGTAACGGAAGAGACTATTCAGAGGGTTCGGATAGTCGAGTTTAAATATGCACAAGGTGCAAAACCCGGGCTTGGAGGACATCTGCTTGGTGACAAGGTTACTCTAGCGGTGGCTAAAATGCGAGAGGCGGTGGAGGGCAGCGCGCTTTTTTCGCCCTTCCCCTTCCACTCTGTTTACTCGGTGGAGGATCACAAAAAACACGTGGATTGGATTAAACATATAAATCCTAGAACGCTGGTTTCCGTGAAGGTTTCCACTCCTACCGACGTGGATATGGTGGCGGTGGGAAGCTACTACGCGGGAGGACACATTATCCATATCGACGGCAGCTATGGCGGCACAGGGGCGGCACCTGACATCGCCAAGAAGAACATTGCGATGCCAATTGAATACGCTATTCCCAAAGTCCATCAATTCCTCATGGATGAAGGCGTTCGCGACCAGATGACTCTAATAGCTTCCGGAGGTATTCGAACCGCATGGGATATTGCCAAGGCCATTGCCCTTGGAGCAGACGGCGTGGTGATCGGAACTGCAGAGTTGGTTGCTCTTGAGTGTGTCCGTTGCGGAAACTGTGAAAGTGGTCGTGGATGCCCAAGGGGAATTGCCACCACAGACTACGAACTGGCATCCACATACGATGTAGCCTGGGGAACCCAGAGACTCATTAACCTTTTTCATTCCTATGCCATACAGCTTCAGGAAATCCTGTGGCGGTTCGGGATGAAGGGTGTCAGGGAATTGGTGGGAAGAACCGATTTGCTGGTTCATCAAGACTATCAATAGAATTTCAACTGCATTTCAATTTAATGCTTATAAGTGCCTATGAATAACTTAACCAAGCTAATCATTGATTCCAGAAAAGACCTGATTCCGCCCAATGCCATACCGCCTTGCAATAAAGTTTCCGAGGAAGGTGGTTGTGGAGTAGTTGGATTCGCTGCAAGCGTGCCGGTACAAGGCAGGCACATCTTCGAACCTTCCATGCAAATGCACAACAGGGGCAACGGTAAAGGGGGAGGCATTGCCGCCGCCTGTTTGATACCCGAGCAGTTGGGTGTTGACGAAGCAACACTACGCGACGACTACCTATTGCAGATCGCCCTGCTCGATTCCGAAGCCGAGAGTGAAGTCGAACAAGCATATATTTCTCAAGATCTTGAAATTCACCATAAATTCAAGATTGAGCCTGTGGCTGATTTTCGCGACCTTGGTCTTGATGTTCGGCCGCCGGATGTCGTACGCTATTTTGTCCGGGTTAAGGAAGACGCACTCTCGCGCTTTTCCAAAAAAAACGGGATGGCTGATGCGCCGGGACGGGCGGTGGAGGACGAGTTTATCTACCAAAACAGCGCCAGGCTGAACCAGCACTTTTATGCCTCACTTGGCAAACAACAGGCATTTGTGCTCTCCCATGCAAGGAATCTAATTCTTTTTAAAATAGTAGGTTATGCTGAGAACGTTGTTCAATATTACGGTCTTGAAGACTTAAAGGCCCAGATCTGGATCGCTCACCAGCGTTATCCTACCAAAGGGCGGGTGTGGCACCCCGCAGGCTCGCATCCATTTATCGGGATGAATGAGGCTCTGGTTCACAACGGTGACTTTGCCAACTACTACAGTGTTTCCGAATACCTCACTCAGCATAACATCGCGTCGCAGTTTTTAACTGACACTGAAGTCTCGGCGCTTCTCTTTGATCTCTGGTATCGGGTTTACGAATACCCTCTTGAATATGTGATCGAAGCCATGGCTCCCACAACCGAGCTCGACTTTGATAACCTTTCTGAAGAAAAGCAGCGCATCTACAGGGCTATCCAGGCCCTGCACATGCACGGCTCTCCGGACGGCCCCTGGTTTTTTATCATTGCCAGGAGTGAACCTGATAATAACGTTTTCCAGCTTCTTGGAATCACCGACACAGCCATGCTACGGCCACAGGTATTCGCCATCCAGGAGGGAGATGTAAGCATAGGACTGGTGGCATCCGAGAAGCAGGCTATCGACGCTACCCTGCATTCGCTCTATGAGGAGGATAAGCGTTTTCGGCTTGTGGCGGATCGTTACTGGAATGCCCGCGGTGGAAGCCACACAGACGGCGGTGCGTTTTCTTTCACCGTGCAAAAAGAAAACGGTTCTTCTTCTTTAAGCTGTGCGGATAAGTTTGGAAAGCAGATCTTTGCCCCGAAGGGAGAGTGGCGGATCAATATTGAAGATGATCCTATTCCGTTGGATCGTGGAACTGAAATAGTAAAACAGATCGAGCGGGAGATAGACGCGGCAAGTATTGAAAAGGCTTTTTTCCATATTATTGAATCGCTTCCTTTATGGAACCTCAGCCGGCTCCGCTGGATAACGGATCAAATCCAACGAATGGCGAAAAAAGACGATACCAACCTTGAGAGAGCTCTTTATCTGCTTACGCTTCTCAATGATCGCAGATATGATTGCGGCAAAATGAAACGCAGTTCGGTCCTCCAGGTTGTTCGAACGAGCATTGACAATATTCTGGACTCGGTTTCTCCCATCGACTCAGGGCAACCCGGTATTCTAAAGCGCATTGCTTGGGAAACTCGCAAAAAGTTACGATCACCTGATATTGGAGAGAAAGTGCTGGTAATCCAGGGTAAGGACTTCCCGCCGGAGGGAGTTGACTGCGACGCTCGGCTTGCAGTCAAGGCATACCAGATGGGGTGGAAACGTTTCATTATATACGGTCTTAAAGGTCAGCGATTCCACGGATGTGGGTTTGGCCCCAACACCCATGGTGTTCGCATAGACCTTTACGGGATCCCAGGAGACTACCTGGCCTCCGGGATTGATGGATTGGAAATCCGAGTTCATAACAACGGCCAGGATCAGCTTTGCCAGATCATGAAGAACGGGCGGCTGGTAGTGTACGGAGATGTTGGCCAGACATTCATGTACGGCGGCAAAGGTGGTGAAATTTATATTATGGGAAACGCCGCAGGCAGACCGCTCATTAATGCGGTGGGAAGACCCAGAGTCGTAATTAACGGTACAAGCCTGGATTACCTGGCGGAATCTTTCATGGCCGGTAATCCATTGAACGGCGGCGGCTTTGTCGTTCTTAACGGTATTGAGTTTAACGAAGAAGGTAATGTGATTGATCAGCCCACACCATATCCGGGCTCAAATCTTTTTTCATTGGCCTCCGGAGGCGCTATTTACTTGAGAGATCCTTTTCGAAAAGTAATAGATGACCAGTTGAACGGCGGCGAGATTGTGGATTTAAGCCCTGCTGATTGGGATTTGATCTTTCCATATCTTCAAGAAAATGAAAACCTTTTTGGCATTTCAATTGAGAATGACCTTTTGACGGTAAAGAGTGAGAAAAAGAACTACACAGACGTATTTCGTAAAGTACAGGCCGTAAAACTAGATGTTCTCGCCAAGGAATCGATTACCCCTGAAGAGTGAGATGAGGGCCGGTAGAAAAAATGAAGGCACTGTTGGCTTTGGAAGATGGACGTTTATTTGCTTGCCAATCCTTTACCGGACCTGGCGAAACCTGTGGTGAAATTGTTTTTAATACAAGCATGACAGGTTTCCCGATGTGGACACCTTACTTGGGCCGGAAATGAAATCAACGGGAGAGGTTATGGGAATCGATTCTGAATTCGGCTCCGCTTATGCCAAAACTCAATTCGGAGCAGGGTAGAACCTGCCAATCTCCGGCAGACAACATTAAAATATAAGGATAATCTCCCGATTAGTTTTAGTTAATTCTGTTCAAATGAGCAAGATCATCTCAAAAAATGTCGGGTATGATCCTGTAGGCTTCAAGGGGCCAAGGATTCAAGGATTCGAGTGAAATGCTTCAGGATTTCAAACCCTTGTGGTTTTGCTCTATCTTCATGGGCGTTGTTAATATTCATTTAAACAAGCTTCTTTACTGTCATTTCGATATCGGCAGTTATCCAGTGATTTCAAATACATTTGGATTCCCACTTTGGTTTCGGGTCGCGGTTTTAACGAAGCCTGCTGTGGGAATAACGAGCCTTGATTTTTTATGAGACGATCAAGGATAATATAACAGAGATCAGAAGGATGCTCTTGAGATTAAATAACTGATAGAAAACAAACACTTGACCCCTTGACTCCTTGAATCCTTGGACCCTTTTCTCCAACTAGTTTGGAGAAGAACCAAATATAATATCCCCTATGCAACGACAACTGCCTGTGGTATGACCATATGTCGAGGTATCATAAGTATTATGGAAAATGAGCTTTCGGTGAAACCGCTTCAGGAGTATATTAAAAAGCTTTACAATTGATTGAAAAGATGTATTAATTCAGCCATAAAGACACAAAGACACAAAAATTATAATATAAATTTTTTTAAAATGAATTTTCTTGATAAACCCCGTGAATCATGCGGTCTTTTTGGTGTTTGCGGGCACCATGAAACCTCAAAATTGACCTATTTTGGTCTCTATGCGCTCCAGCATAGGGGTCAGGAAAGTGCCGGGATCGCGGTAGCACGGGATAAGAAAATTATCGAGCATAAAGGCATGGGCCTTGTTCATGATGTTTTTGACATGCCCAAATTGGAACAGCTAAATGGGGGAAGTGCCATTGGACATGTGCGCTATTCCACTACTGGAAGCTCTATACTTTCCAATGCTCAGCCTTTTGTTGTCCATCACATAAAAAAATCGTATGCTGTCGCCCATAACGGCAATCTTGTAAATGCGTATAGTTTGAAAAAAGAACTTGAAGAAGCAGGCTCAATTTTTCAAACTACAATGGACAGTGAAGTTTTCCTGCATCTTTTTGTTAAAAACTTAAAACACGGCTTTGAACAAGCCCTTGTTGAAACAGTGTCGAAACTAAAAGGGGCGTTTTCTTTTGTCGTCCTTACAGGTAAGGGAGAAGTGATTGGAATCAAGGATCCAAACGGTTTCAGACCCTTATGTCTTGGAATTCTAAATGGGAATTACATTCTGGCATCTGAAACATGTGCTCTTGATCTCGTCCAGGCCGAGTTTGTGCGAGAACTCGATCCAGGAGAAATTCTTATTATAAGCGATGAGGGGATCAAAAGTTTGAGATCGAAGGTTGTCGCTAATAGAAGTTTTTGCATATTTGAACTCATCTATTTTGCAAGGCCGGACAGCACAATTTTCGGGCAGAATGTCTATCTGACAAGAAAAGCTTTGGGAAGATGTCTCGCAAAAGAATCGCCGGCAGAAGCCGATCTCGTAATGCCTTTTCCTGACTCGGGAACCTACGCAGCCTTAGGATTCTCGGAAGCCTCGGGTTTTCCTTTTGAGATGGCCATGATCCGAAATCATTACGTGGGGAGAACATTTATCCAACCTACTCAGAGCATGCGCGATTTTGGAGTAAGGGTAAAACTGAATCCCGTAAAAGAGCTTCTAAAAGAAAAAGACATCATCATCATTGAAGATTCCATAATAAGAGGAACCACCGTTAAAACAAGGGTAAAAGCGCTGCGAGAGCTTGGCGTTAAGCATATACATATGCGTGTAAGCGGTCCGCCTCATCGCTTTCCATGCCATTATGGCATCGACTTTTCAACAAGAGGTGAACTGATTGCAGCGGGCAAGTCGGTAAAAGAACTAAGAGAGTTTCTTGGCCTTGATACACTTAATTACCTCAGCCTTGAAGGTCTCCTTAAATCGACCGGCATAGTTGATCCGGAAAATAATTTCTGTAAGGCATGTTTTGACGGGTGCTATCCTGTGAAATTCGATGAATCTATATCCAAAGATTGTTTAGAAAGGAGGTAAATATGATTGAATCGAGAGACTTAAAAGATACTGTTGAAAATATACAAAAACTTATGACAATTTCAACCTTGAGCCATTTCGAAACAAAGAATCTTGGAAAGCTGCTAAGACTTAGTAAAATAAGGAATTATGAAGACGGTGAAATTATTATAAAAGAAGGTGACATGGACATGTGGATCTACTTTCTTCTTGGAGGCAAGATACGAATAACACGAGAAGGGGAAGAAATCGCTACAATTGATAAAAAGGGTGAAATTTTTGGTGAAATGAGAGTTATAGATAGTTTAAGCAGATCTGCATCAGTATATGCCGTAGGCGAAACTACTTGCCTTGCAGTTGACACTTCCGTAAAGCAAAAGCTTTCTTCCGACGATAGTAGAGACGAAAGATTAGATTTTTTGTTATTATTGTATAGGATTTTTTCTGAATTTATGTCAATCAGGCTACGTTTAACAAATGAAGAATTGGTTAAGGCTAAAAAGGAGGTAAAAAAACTGAAACAAAAAATCAAATGAAAAGCAAAAAAACCGTTTCCTTTTCCCAAAAAGCCACAAATGTTTTTTTCCATATCCTTACAAGTTGTAACCTTAAGTGTAGGCATTGTTATATCAACCCGGAGCAACACGGAAAAAATGCCCTTCAATTGTCGACCATAAAGACATGGCTCGCCGCATTTGTCGAAAAGAACAAAGAAACCAACATAATATTTCTGGGTGGAGAACCCACGCTGCACCCTGATCTTTCACTTGCCGTTAAAAAAGCAAAAAGCCTCGGTTATAGCTCCATAACTATCGACACAAACGGATATCTGTTCAATGACATCCTTTTAAAGGTCAATCCAGAGGAAGTTGACTATTTTAGTTTCAGCCTGGACGGCGCCACCAGGAAAACCAACGATGTGACCCGAGGGAAAGGGTCATATGATAAATGTATCAAGGGCATAAGGAAAACAATTTCCACTGGGTATAAGACCAGCCTTATCTACACTGTAACCAAAACCAATATCAATGAAATTAACATGATGGCACCACTTTTAGAAGATCTGGGGATAGATAGATTTTTTATACAGGTCATCGGTATAAGGGGAAAATCCTCCAAAATCGGTCAGGATAAGCTACAAGTTTCTCGTTCCGAGTGGTTAAGCATAATCCCTGATGTGGCAAAAAAAGCCGCCAGGACAGGAACAACAGTTACATACCCTAAAGTTTTTTTAAGCCTGGAAGAACCATTCGAGTGTGCTGGCGTGGTTGCGGAAAATTATTTCATATTTCCCAACGGCCGGGTGTACAGATGCCCTTTGTGTGAAGATTTCTCTATACATAGCATGGAATTTAAGGACAACAAGCTGGTAAATACCGGAAGATTGAATGAAAATGACCTTTTTCAGCTCAATATCCCCGAAGGGTGTGTAATGAACAGGATTATACAACCTGCAAATCTTTGTTACAAAAGTGATGGTTCCCCGGAATATAAAATTGCGTGTTGTATGTTAAAAGAGGAGATTCAGGCCGATTAATTTTTCATTGTGATTATTTGGCCATTAAGACACAAAGAAAAAGAAATTTATCATTTTTTTATTTATATAATCTTGGTGTCTTCGTGCCTTTGTGGCAAGATACCTTCCATCAAACATTAAAACGGAAATTTATAATATCTCCATCCTGAACCGGGTAGGATTTACCCTCTAATCTAACGACTCCCCTTTTTTTTGCTTCGGTATAGGTACCGGCTGCCATAAGATCCTCATAGGAAATCACCTCGGCGCGAATAAAACCTCTTTTCATGTCTGAATGGACTGCACCAGCAGCATCAACCGCTTTTGTCTCCTTTTTTATGGTCCATGCCCGCAGCTCATTATTATTAACCGTAAAAAAAGATATAAGGCCAAGTAAATCATATGATCGTTTGATAACTCTGTCCATTGCAGATCCGGTTATATTAAATTCAGAGAGAAACTCCTTTGCCTCTTCATCAGACATCTGTGCAATTTCATGTTCGAGTTTACCCCTTAGAACCAAGCATTTTTCTTTATCAACAAAGTTTTCAATATTGGGAAATCTATCGTCTTCATCATCGTTGTTAAATAAGATAAGCATCGGTTTGGCTGAAATATAAGCATAACCTTTTAAAAGATGTGCATATGCAAGATCCGAAAACCTTCTCAAAGGAATCTCGTTTTCAAGGTTATTCAAGCATTCATTTAAAAGTGAAAGTTCTTCCTGATCAATCTCTTTGCCTCTTTTTTTGTCAAGATCAAGACGCTCTAACCTTTTTTCCACCATAACAAGATCGGATAGAATCAGTTCCTCCTCAATTTTAAAGAAATCGTTATAGGGTGATGGTTCAACCAGACCATATCCGCTAAAATTCCGAATTACATGAATCAAGGCGTCGCAATCTCTTATTAGGGCCCAAATATTTTGCTCTTTTTGATGATCCGTTAAGCGTGGAAGAAAGTATTCCACCTGGGCGTAAACGGTTTTTTTGGGTTTATACATGTTGCTTAAAACATCTACACGCTTATCCGGCACCCGTATGGTCGCTATACGGCTTTCTCCTTTGCGTGTATCCGCAAAGGATTTTGTCAAAGCTTCAAATATAGTCGATTTTCCTGACCCGGGAAGACCGATAATTCCTAGTTTCATTTTGCAAAACCTCCATTGTTACTAATATTTAGCTGTTTGAAAACAAGGCCGCTTGAAAGATAATTAAATTTTAACCGTGTAAAACTCGCGCATAAGTGAGTGTAAAGAAAGAACAGTGCATGTCTTTTAAATAAAACAGCTAAGCTATTAAAGCTAATCAACATTTGAAACACACCAT
>CAZQOH010000017.1:0-17917 GCA_964594355.1 uncultured Desulfobacterales bacterium | reverse complement strand
ACAACACTTTGTACTTTCAGATTGCTTGCCCGATTAACATCTTCCATGGCTTCAGTATTAAAGGGATTGGATGTCGCCACGGTCAGAAGCCCGTCCTTAATGGCAATCGGAAGGATAAGGTGCTTCATGGCAAATGAGCGGGGGATAGTAGTGGTTACCAGGTTGAGATCCAACTTCAGGGGATCAATTTTTTTGTATGGTATTCCCCATTCTTTTGCGAGGGCCTGGAAAATACTTTCCTCATCCAATATTTTAGTGGTATCATCAGCCCTGTCCAGGTTTAGGGAAGCTATAACATCGATTATCGTTATGGGATTGATAATTCTTGCGCCAAAGGGTGCATTGGCATGTTTCAGAGCCCGAAGCTTCTCCAGTCTCTTTGTAAAGCTCTCCTTTTTTTCAAGAATCTCTTTCTCCTGCCCATGGGAAATAAGACCGCTTTTTAGAAGGGTTCGACAGACGTTTTTGACTGAAAATGGATTTTTTATATCATTTGGCATTTTCAAAATACATAAAATTGGTTAAAGGGATTAAATAAGGTGGCCCGCGGAGATTCCACGGGCCAAACGGGTTAACCGGCTAAAGCAAGTATATTTTATGGCAATCTCCACCATAAATAAAAGAAGTTGGCGGTCGGCAGTTTCGGATTGATTGTCAAAGTTCCTGCACCGTGTTCTTCAGATATACCATCAGCTTTTGTACTTCCCACTGAAATAAGTATTCTTGGCGGTGCGTCACCAGGTGGTATTACCATAACCGGCTTAGAAGGAATCCCACCTCCGATATCTAGAGTTCGTTCCGGTACATCATCACCAGTAAAGTCGATAGTCGCTCCTCCCGTCAAGTAATTTAATGCATAAATTCTTCCATCGCCTCCAGGTACACAGGGATCGGTTGACCCCGGTATAAAGGTGGTTGCATACAATGTTTTATAAAAGACCATACTTTCCGAAAGAACTTTTTCTCCTGAGCTTAATTGGATGTAAAAACCATTGTCGGTCGGCAAATCGGGCAGTGCGGCCATAGGATCAGTTACATCAACAAGATCCACCTCCACAAATGCAGTTGAAGAGTGAACGTCTTTTACCGCATAAATTCTATCGCTGGTGGAAGTATTACAGGCGTCATCCCGATCCCCTGTTCCGAAAAATACCATGTCAAATCCCTTTTCCATAGTAACTGCAGGCGGATAGTAGATTTTTCTTAATGCAGCAGGATCTAGTGGATCTATTGGTTTGAATAAAACTTCAGGTACCCAGGTACTAATGTTTTCATCACTATTAGGGAAAGTCAGCGGGGTAATACCGTCAACTTCAGTAAATTTACCAAACCTCCACATCTGGCCGCCAAGATCTCCCACATATATTTTATCTGTAATACCATTATTATTTTCATCAACCAATTTAACTGCGCCCGGAATGCTGTATGTCATGTCTGTATTATCTGAGTCGTTCCATTTTTTTATAAGAGTAGGGGGGCTACTATCAATACTAACAACAGCAACTGCATTCCCTGAGGAGTTGTCAGAGCTGTATCCACCGCCTATAAACAAAGCATTTTCTATAGATCCTGAATTGTCCACCTTCCCCAGCTTAGGTTCAGACCAGGTCTCACCAAACTCAGGTATATTGACGGTGCAGCCTGAAGTGCATATATTCCCTATATATGATGGGGACCCCGGATTTGTTATATCGAGTAAAAAGTAATATGATCCGCCCCTTCTTTCACCACATATAAGAATAGCCGTTTCGCCGACATCTACCACCCCGTCTCCATTACCGCCCGGCATAAAAACCTTGGGGCTGGAATCGATAAAATACTGATGTTCAGTGCCTTCTAATATATCTTTTAACTTGATGATCAGATCGGACGGAATAAAACCCCACTCCTCTGTTCCATTAGAATCCTTAACGGCATGAAGCATACCATCGTTTGATCCATAATATACGAAAGTGTCGCTTGAATAGGCATTGCTGTACTCAACAACCGCCGGCTCACTGTGAAGGATGTCTCCTGTAATAATCGATCTGTTTTCCGTTGTATTGAGATCACTATCCTCATCCAATACATCCGCACCCCGAATATAATTAACTACTTTTTCTACGCCGGTGATTGTCGTACCATTAACAACGATACTGGTCGGACTTCCAAGCATTGCAGCCGTCATATTGCCTACTGAAAATACGGTAGTAGTATTACCGGCATAAATAGTCCTGCTCGCATTATGCATATAGTTAGTCTTTGATGAATCTGCCCAGTCTATTGTCGTCCAGTAGGGTACGGCACCCTCCTTGATAGCCCCATTAGGCCAGGTGGCTGGATTACCATTCATATCAGTAATTATAATTTGTCCGCTTGCATCTTCTTGAACTCCGAATTTTGTAACATTTCCATCCCAAAAATTACTTTCTTGCGGTTTAAAGAATGCCATATATATATGTTCTCCGCTTGTAGTTCTTGTTACAGGAACAACAGGCGCGGTAAAGGTTGAGGTTTCTGAAAGGATTGTGCTCAGGGCCGCCAGAAGTTGTGCGGTCAGGTTATCGGGATCTTCAGCTACAAAGTGAAAACTCCCGTAGTCTTCATCGTTAGGGTCGGTAATTCCATTACCGTTGTTGGAAGTATTCATTAAAAAGGCATTTGTGGCATCATCACCCATAAACCCTATTGTATAGGTAGCGACTCTTTGAAATCCCGGTGCTGCGGAATATTGCGGAATGTCGTTTGTGTATAAATAATAAGCAATGTCGTCAAGATATGTGGATCCGTTCTGATTTAAAGGGACTGTATATGTTGTTCCGGAAATGGTTACGGTAGATCCCTCACCATCCCCGTCATAGTCGGAGAAACTTGTAGGTGAAGAACTTGATCCTATTGCCTGGTCTTCAGAGGAGACACCCGGTGTAATAACAAGTGAAAAAAGTTTCTGGCAATATTCACCCACTACACCCGAAGATGCGGATGCATAATATCCGCCAACACTTGCAAGCCCTTCGGCCAGGGGAGAATAGGCAACCGTTCCCATATTATTGATATTATTAACAAAACTTGAATCCAGAGTGTTGTTCGCGGGATTGGCTGCAAGTGGTGTGTCAACTACAAGTCCAAGCGGCTGAACGTTGGATGCACCGCTCGCGGTTGCAGTAAAATTGTAAACCCCGAATTTCGCACTATTTGCCGTGAGCCTTGCTACGCTAAATATAGCCTTTTTTGCATAATAAAAACGGCTTTTGTCAGGCAAATTGGAACCGTTTCCGGCATATAGACCACTGTAAAATATCCAATTCAGATAGTTCGTGGAATACCTGAAATGAGTTGCATTATCAATGATCCCGTCACCATCCACACTTGAGGAAGGTGCAGCAGGTAGGGTGACGGTATTTCCGTTGATTATCCATGTGCTGCCACTGTCTTCCTCGATACTTAAGGCATGAGTATAAGTTCCAAGGGTCAGATCGCTTAAGATCGGCACTATGTAGTACTTACCTCCATGACTGTCAAAACCGTAACCGTTGGCGTTAGTAAATACGCTGCCGGCTGCCGGGTAAACGATGCTATTATCATAGCCGGAGTGCCAGACAATATATTCCACCTCAGCCCCGTTATCAAGCAACAGAACGATTAGGGGCGGTATGTCGTCAGCGGTAGTCGTAAACATACAGGTGTCTGCAGCAAAACCTGATGATACAAAGATAAAGCAAAAGATTGAAAATATCCCGGTAATATTATATATTTTTTTTTTCATGATAGTTCTCCTAGCCCGGACAAGCCGGAGTTAATAGTTACTCGTTATTTGTTATTAGTTTAAGTTCGGTTATTGAAGATCGATTTTCATTATCCCATTAACGAATAACAAATAACCAATAACTTAGAGTGCATAGTTCTCAGGTAAAAGGTATTGTGTCAAATAAGGCATAAATTTCAGGATTAAGGCACTGACTTTCTATCATTTATTAAAAACCTATACGATAGAACCCTGCTTGTATATCGCTTGAAGAATTACGCGGACCATTGCCGGTACATGTCATCGTATATCTATGCGACCTAAATTTGCCGGCCTCATACCCTGAACCCCGCGGAGGATCCGAAAAACCTGTATATGCAATAGATCCTATAAATGACTGAAATGTGTTTAACGTATAATCAGACACATCAGCCTCAGTAGCAGCCTGAACATAAGGATCAGAGTAATTGGGAAACCAATGAGAACTCCCCACTGTAATATTAGCCGGGCCATACAGGTCAACCTTTGCCCGTACATAAGCCCTTGCCGCTTCGGCAGCATAGAAAGTTATTTTGTTGAGTTTGTCGTTTGATGCTATCTTCATTTCGGTTCTGGTGCTGTTTGATCCTGCTATCCCGATCACTGTAAGAAGAACCAGGATCATGAGGGCAAGAGTAATCGCGGATCCATCTTCATTTCCAAGTAGTCTATTAAATGATTTCATAACCTCTCCCTTAACTCGGTTGATGTCTGATATACTGCATTGAGATTCTTCCGAGGTCAAAAACATCGTGGCTCACGGTAAGGTTTATTATCCTTGAATCATTAGTACCATTGCCGTCCAAATCCACATCTGTAACAATCCATTCCATGGTATAGCCATCTGCAGTTGCTTCCGTATGTGTACCGGTTACCACGTCAGCGTCGGTCCAGGGCAACGACATAAGCGTTTCCAGTTTATCTTCTGCATAGTAGGTGGCATCCATGATCTTTCTTGCAGTAGAGTTGCTGCCGGTGCTGGAAATCTGCATACCGGCCACACCCAAAATTCCGAGTGAAAAGATAGCCATGGCAATTAATACTTCAATCAGGGAATACCCCCTGTTATTATTTTTTTTATTTGCTCTAACTGCTTGCTTAATATACATGTTTGATACTCCTTATTATTTAAAAGCCAAGATTACGACCCTGTACCCTGGTGGATAAAGTCCGGGTTACAAGCCCGCCACGACCCGCAGGCTCCTCTATGGTCATTGAGATAGTGACCGTTCTAATATCAGCAAGAGTAGCTGTAACATTATTATCCTCATCAAGGTAAGTAAATGCTACATTAGTTACATTATCGACAACGGGTTGTGTGCTTTCACTTCCTGTTGTTTCGTAAAGTACCTGTTCAAGTCGGTTAGTGCCCGCATTAAAGTTATAAGTGACCCGCTCAAAATCTGAATCATCTATAACTCCGTCCACATCGGTGTCGGATGTAATCCGGATACTAGTTGCCGTGGCTACTTCTACACCGAAATTATCGGTATCCAAGGGATCAAAGCCCGCCATCCTTATATCCTGAGTCATGATATTAAGAGAGGCTCGCAAATCCTGCTGGACACCTGCCGCAACTTCCTGAGTCGTATATACCCGGGTAAAACCTGTATATGTCTTCATCATCGCAATCGATAATACACTCATTATGGCTATTGCCACCATAATTTCAATCAGGGAAAAACCCTTTTTGTCTAATCTCATGCCGTCTTCTCCATATCTGATAATCATCTATTGCACCCTTATACGTCCTATAATACTGACTACAATGTTTTGTGTCGTTCCGGCTGAATTTGTAATAACAGCTGTACCGCCGTTACAACGCCCCCTGTCGGTAAATCGTGCTCTGGAGCTGGTAAAGTTCGTAGACATCGTAACACCAGCTGAAAGCTGTTTGTTTATTAAGAGCACCTCCCCTCCATCACGAACCCAATTGTTTTCAACACCACCACCGTCTCCGTTATCAACAAAAATTTCGTAGCCGTTGGCATTAAATAGGACTGCAACATTAGCATTATCCCTTATAGCCCTTAATTTAGCCATTTCCAGATCCCCTCTAAAATTGAATACATCTCCGTTTAACTTCGCATTATTCCGCCAGCTTATTGCATTTGGGATAGCGATTGCAGTTAATATAGCCACCATTGCTATTACAACCATAAGCTCAAGTAATGTAAATCCGGTATCTTTTTGCATTTTTTTACTCCTGCTTTGTGTCCTGTCCTGTTATCAATATATACAAATTTTGTGCCATATCATCTCTTTTATGCGAAACCGTGCTAAAAAATGATTTGCACAAACTACTTTATCATTATATCATATTGATTTAATAGATAATAATTGATTATGACAGCTATATATTATAACTCATATAACATGATATTTCAAGCATAAAAGGTAATCTCAATTTCAAAACCTACTATTAAAATATTTTATACTGGTATTAAAACTTTTAATTTTTTCCGGAATGCTTTCGTGATAAAACCCTTTGAAATGAAGTCCGAGGTTATTGAGAAGCTATAGTAGTTCTCAAAATAACGTTCCGTTTCAAAGACTGTATGCAGCGTCTAAACTTCCGAGCGAATTCATTTGGGGATATTTGATTAAGCGTTCTCGGCGAAGCGGAGCGTAAAAATTGAAGCTGTTTGAGTCCCGAGCACAGCGAGGTCGAGTTCTTTAATTTTAGCGCAGCGAGCCATAGAACGCTTCAAATAGACCCACGATGAGTTCGGAAGCTTAGACGCGAATCAATAGGAACATATTTTTGAAAACTGCTATATATTGAGGAATTTGTCTGTAATAGAGTTCTCTACTGTCTTTCGCGAATAAACCCTACGGCATTTTGAAACATGTGTATGCCGATTTTAGGACCTGAATCAATCGGCATTTCACTACGTTTTAATCTTTCTTTTCTACGTGCCCAGTCCGGATGGTTTGTCCAGTGATTAAAGGCTTCCGGATGCGGCATTAGACCGAAAACTCGGCCTGTAGGATCGCATATCCCTGCAATATCGTATACAGAGCCATTGGGATTGAAGGGAAATCTTTGCTTGGCAAGCTCTCCATCCGGCATGGCATACCGTACTACTATCTGGTTGCTTTTATCAAGGCGTTTAATCGTAGCTTCGTCTGAATAAAACTTTCCTTCACCATGTCTTACAGGGAGTTCTATCTGATCTAACCCTTTGGTAAATATACAGGGGGATGCAGGATTGATTGTAAGATTAACCCATTGATTTCTGAAATTACCACAATCATTAAATGTAAGTGCCACGGATCGTGACTTATAATCATGATCAAAACCCGGTAAAAGCCCCAGGTTCACAAGCGCCTGGAATCCATTACAGATTCCCAGTACAAGATTTCCATTTTCTATAAATTCAAGGATCTTGTCTCCTATATTTGTCTTTAAGCGGACCGCCTGAATTACACCGGCACCATGATCGTCCCCCCAGCTGAAACCACCCACAAAAACCATAATCTGAAAATCTTTAAGATCTATAGACCCATCAATTAGGGAATTTATATGGACACGATCGGCTTTTGCGCCGGCAAGCTCAAATGCATAGGCTGTTTCATGATCGCAGTTTAAGCCGTATCCGGTCAAAACAAGTACCTGTACACTCATATTAATTCTCCAAATGGTTTTTTCCAGGCAGTCTTAAGATCCTGTATCGGAATAGAAATAATGGTTCTATTGTCGATGCCCTTTATGACAAGGTCGGATTGTTCCGATATGGTTCCTATGCATGCATATGGAAGTCCATTGAAAATCTTTTCGAAAGTCTCTTTCTCTTTCGGATTTATGGTTACGATGAAACGACCGGCGGATTCTGAAAATAAGATAACATCATTTTGGTCAACATGGTCCGCAGGTACAAGATTGAGATCAACCTTCATACCAAGGTTTCCCCCTATGGCAACCATTGCCAGATGCACTCCCAAACCGCCTCTATATACACCATGAACAGAGGCTGGAAGCTCATTCTCAATGGCACTACTAAGCGCTCTGTAAAGCGTTAAAAACTGCACAGGCCTGACCTGGGGGACATTAAGACCAACGTGCCCAAAATTCTCGTAATATTCGGACCCTCCAAGTTCATTGAGTGTTTTTCCAAGTATGTAAACCAGATCCCCAGGCTCTTTGCAATCCATGGTAACACATTTTTCGATATCATCTATCACGGATGTAGCAGAAAACTGAAGTGTCTCAAGGGCGGAAATTTTGTGTAATTCACCGTATCGTCCCGTAAGATATCCATCAACATACATACTGTCCTTTCCTGAAAGAAGAGGTATTTCGTATGCCATGCAGATATCTCGAAGTGCGCGGCACGAGCGTACAAGCTGCGCGGCTTTGAACTTACCGTCAGGATTATTTACGGTATGGTACTGAATATCCGGCCAGCAGAAATTATCTACTCCACCTATTTGTTCCAGGTTTGCTCCAACAGAAATGAGTCTTCGGACCGCCTCATCAACGGTACAGCCTGTCATGTGGAATGCATCTATTTTTGAATAGGTGGGCAGCAACGCCTGTGCGAAGGCAAGACCTCTTTTTGAATTAAGTACAGGTCTTATAACGGCTGCATCGCTGTTTACATCACGATTTGCGCCGATAAGGGGTTTGATTACACTGGTACCCTGAACTTCATGGTCATACTGACGGATTATCCATTCCTTTGAACAAATATTAGGACGCGAAAGCAGGTCCGTCAGTAAATTTTCATACTTTTTGGGTTCAACTAATACCGGTTCAAACAACCTCCGGCCGACCGGAGATTGCCACTCTGCTTCGAATTCCCACTGGGGAAAACCGGAAGTTAAAAGATCGAGATCAATATATGCACAAGTCTTGTCGTCATAGGTGATATGGAGTTTGCCTGAGTCCGTATATCTCCCGATAACCGTACTCTCAACAGCGTGCTTTTTTGAGAGTTCAAAAAAGCGATCCAGGTGTTCGGGATTTACGGCTAAGGTCATGCGTTCCTGTGATTCCGAAACCCATATTTCCCACTGGTCTAGCCCTTCATATTTTAAGGGAACCTTTTCAAGCTGAACCTCACATCCATTGGAAACCCGGGCCGTTTCTCCCACCGACGATGAAAGCCCGCCGCCGCCGTTATCGGTAATATATCTTATAAGTCCCTCGTCGCGGGTCTCTAAGAGAAAATCATGCATCTTTTTCTGGGTATAAGGATCACCTATCTGCACATGTCCGGCAGGCGTATGTTCGGAAAAAGTCTCCGAGGCGGCAGTCACACCATGAATCCCGTCTTTACCAACCCTTCCTCCACACATGATAATCAAATCTCCCGGCAATATTTTCTTTTGTTCCGCCGGCTCTCCCTTGATCATTGACGGTATAAGTCCGACTGCCGTCACGAAAACGAGACATTTCCCCATATATCCGGGATGAAAAAAGACCTGGCCAAAAGTTGTCGGAATTCCGCTCTTATTGCCGCCGTCCCGAACCCCTTCTATAACACCATCTAAAAGGCGTCTTGGATGAAGATGCGGCATAAAATCTCCGCTATAGTCTATTTGCCCTACACAGTATCCATAACTGCCCATAATCAGCTTTGATCCCTTACCGGTCCCCATGGGATCACGATATATCCCTACGATACCGGTTAGGGCACCGCCATAAGCTTCCATATTAGATGGAGAATTATGGGTTTCTCCGGTAATAACATAATGATGATTCTCATCAAAACGTCCTACACCTGCATTATCCCACAAAACCGATACCACCCACGGCTTTTTTTTCTTTAACTTTAGGGTCGGTGCTTCAATACAGGTTTTAAAAAGATTGTCTATCTCTTCTCTTTGACCCGTTTCAAGATCCGAAAAATGAAACAATCCCTGAAACGTATTGTGATTGCAATGATCGCTTCTGGCTTGAGAAATATATTCAAGTTCGATATCCGTAGGGTCTGAAAGACCAACCAAAGTCCGAGCAGCCTGGACATTTTTATTTAAAAAATAAGCCCTTATGGTTGGAATATCATTTGGATTCAAAGCCAGATTCCGCTCGTTACTGACCCTCTCGAGGGTTGAATCGTCGGCAATCGGAATTGTCGTAACTGTAGGATTGTGGTTGAGAATGACCTTTGGAATGATTAAACCGATTCCAACATCAGGATCCCAATCTTCTTTTGTAAAAATATTCCACTGCTGGATGATGTTGTTGGCTAAAAGTTCACCTGCTATCTTATCTGCATTTTCGGCTGTCAAATCTTTGCCTTTTAAGCAGTATCTTTTTGAAGTGTAGACCGCTTCATTCGGTCCAAACTCTATTCCCAGAATATCCTCAATGGCCTCAACAGCAGTACTGCCCGGATTATCCCTTACGCCCGGTCTGTACCCGACCCATATGGACCAGTCAAATTCGATGGGGAGAGGATCAAAAGAGGATACCTGTGTTACAGGGTTTGTAAATATTTCAGTCTGAATTGTTTTCAATTGATCCGAAAGGAGTTCCGCATCCATAGTGATCACTTGAATGGTACGAATTTGGTCAATTTTAATACCAAAATAATTCTTTGCCTTTTGGCGAACCCCTTCGCCCTCTGCGTCAAAAAGTTCATTTTTAAGTGTTATTTCAAGTCGATATGGCATAATAATAAATTTGTTTAGACAGGATAACAGGATTTACAAGATAAATTTTTAAACCAACTCTTGGGCTGGAAACGGAGCTTTTTGTCCAAAATATTGATACGCTATAACTGGCGATCTCTGTAATAGGGTTTAAATCTTGTAAATCCTGTTATCCTGTCAAATATTTCGAATTAGTTATCCAAAAAATACACGCGTTATGTCATTATAAAATACATATATCATGAGCAGAATCAAAATAAAAATACCTGCCTGTTGGGCAATTTCACGCATCTTTGTATTTACAGGGCGTCTGATTATCGCTTCTATAAAAAAGAAAAGCAGATGTCCGCCGTCCAATACCGGTATTGGAAGAAAATTAAGGATGGCTAGATTAATACTGATAAGTGCAATAAAAAATAGCAGATTGGTTGCTCCCTGCTTGGCTTGTTGCCCGGCCATCTGGGCAATCATAATCGGTCCGCCCAGTGTTTTTGCTGAAATTTTACCCTGGATTAATTTTCCAACAGTTATCAAGGTAAGTTTTGTAATATTATAGGTCTGGTCAATGCTTGCCCAAAACGCCTGAAACGGATTTAACTTTTTTATAAATACATTACCCGAAGCTGCAATTCCAATCATGTAGCGCTTAATATCTTCACCAAATATATTTCTGGTGGTTTTAAGTTCCGGTGTAATGTTTATTTCAAAAGTAGTCTCTCCTCTACTCACTAATAGTTTAAGAGTTTTTCCCCGGCTTGAAATGATAGTTTCCGCCATCTCTTCCCAGCTCGAAACGGAAGATCCGTCAATCGCTACAATCAGATCATTTTCTTTTAGTCCTTCCCTATGAGCCGGTGTGCCTTCTTCAATTTTTCCAATGTAAGGCTTGAGTACAAAAGTACCGGATATTTGAAAAATTCCAAAGAATATGATCACAGCGAGAAGGAGATTGAAAATAGGACCGGCTGCAACAATTAGTATACGCTTAAAGACATGTTTGTGTGAAAATGAAAATGGTATGTCGGCAGGGTCAATTTGAGAATCAGGTTCCTCACCTACCATTTTGACATATCCGCCCAGCGGTATTAGAGAAATTCGATAATCGGTAATACCGATTTTTTTCCCCAATAACTTGGGGCCAAACCCAAGTGAAAATTTCTCGACCCCTACCCCGAACAACCTGGCAATAAGGAAATGACCAAGTTCATGAAAAAAGATAAGTATACCTAAAACTATGATAAATGAAATTATGCTGGTGCTCATTTTAAACGCCTAGTAACATCAGATAGATAATTTGTTGTCGATGTTCATTAACATACTGTATTTATATACTAAAAGAAACTGAAAATTTGAAACTGGATAGATAATGCTTAAGTCACTTCACACTTTTTATCACGCCTTCAGCTTCCTTACGTGCCCACTTATCGGCTTCCAGAATATCATCCAGACTTGCATGCTCGGCAACAGAGTGTCTGTTCATTGTTTTTTCTATAACTTTAGGAATCTTAGCAAATGATAGGCGTTGATCAAGAAAAGCCTGGACAGCCGTTTCATTTGCTGCATTTAAGACTGCAGGAAGTGTTTTTCCGGTATCACATGCTTTAAAAGCCAAATCAAGACAGGGAAACTTTTCGAAATCCGGTTTCTGAAAAGTAAGAGCCCCCATGCCGGCAAAGTCCGGTATGGGTTGATTTAGCGGGAGACGCTCTGGATATGAAATAGAATATGCAATTGCTCCCTTCATATCTGGAATACCTAGCTGGGCAATTATGGATCCATCTTTATAGGAAACCATTGAGTGAATCATACTTTGCGGATGGATAACAACTTCAATCATATCATGTGAAACATCAAAAAGATGCATGGCCTCTATAACCTCAAGTCCCTTGTTCATGAGTGTAGCCGAATCGATACTTACCTTTTTGCCCATCTTCCACGTGGGATGATTAAGCGCATCTTCAGGCTTAATATCAAAAAATTCATTTGCAGGTTTGTTTAAAAATGGACCTCCCGAAGCGGTAAGGTGTATCTTTTCCAGATCCTTCCTGCGTTGACCCTCAATACATTGAAAAATTGCACTGTGTTCACTATCGATGGGAAGAATCTTAACTCCTTTATCAGCTGCCTTTTGTATAACAATCTCACCGGCCATAACAAGGGTTTCTTTGTTGGCCAAAGCAATATCCTTTCCTGCCTCTATTGCAGCCAATGTGGGCAAAAGACCTGCAGCACCCACAACGGCAATTACTACCATCTCAACATTATCATGTGTGGCTGCCGCCCTGTATCCATCCCGGCCGTACATAATTTCAACATCAAACCCCTCAACCGGAAGAATATTTTTGAGTTCATGTGCCCTTTTTTCATCGAAAACCACTGCTATCTCCGGGCAAAATCTTTTGATTTGCTTGGCCAGCAATTCGATATTATCTTTTCCTGCAAGTGCTTTTACAGCAAACCGTTCAGGAAACTTTTCGACGATCTTGAGAGTGTTACGACCTATGGATCCGGTTGAGCCGAGTATGGAAAGAAATTTCATGCTTTTTAATTATTAGTTTCGTAAAAAGTTAAAAAATGACTTTTTGCAAAGGTTTAGATTAATATCTCTTCTTTATGCCTTTGCCTGCCCCGTAGCTCCGGAAGATGGTACCGGGGTGCCTTAGCGGCTAAACTTACGAATTCATTAGAATATACTCCCTAAAGAAATAAGCCGCAGGAGCTGCAAATAATAAGGCATCTATACGATCCAAAACGCCGCCATGGCCCGGGAGGATTACACCGGAATCCTTCACATCAGCGGACCGCTTAAGTTCGGATTCAAACAGATCACCAACCTGACCTACAATACCTATTGTTATAGAAAACAGGATGCAAAAGCTCCACGGCAGCGACGTTAAAAAAAACAATTTAAACAAAACACCTATACCCAAATTTGCAGCAAGTCCGCCGATAGAACCCTCTATAGTCTTTCCAGGGCTTACTGCAGGGCAAAGCTTGTGTCGCCCTAAATAAGAACCAACATAATATGCCCCGGTATCACCTGCAAAAACAATACATAACAGGAAAAAAATCCAGATTACGCCGTCTGTTCCGTTTCGAATCATAACCATGCAGGAAAAAAATAAAGGTATATAAATAATACCCATATTCTGTTTTGTAATATTTTCTACTATGAATGAATCAGATTTAAATTTTGGTAGAGAGATCAGACCGGAAACAATGAGGTTTAAAGTAATAAGACATAAAATAATATGAAGTGAATTTATATAAGCAGCCCATATTAAGGCCGGGCATATAATAAATGCTAAAAGCTGAAAACTGAAAGTTGTAGAACTCCGGGCTTTGTTCAACACAATACGAAAATATTCCCACATGGCTAAAAGACTTATGATACTCACAACGATTGCAAACAGAAAAGACCCCCCTTTGTAAATCAGCAAAATAAGAAAGGGGAGGAGAACAATAGCTGTAATCCAACGTTTTAAATGCATAATTTCTATGGTACGGCTTACATTACTCTACTTTACCGAATCTCCGTTCCCGACGCTGAAAGTCTTTCAGAATCCGGATATATTCATCTTTGCTAAAGTCGGGCCATAAGGTATCTGTAACATATATTTCCGAATATGCAATCTGCCATAAAAGAAAATTACTTATTCGCAATTCTCCGCTGGTTCTAATCAGAAGATCAGGATCCCTCATTCCCCTTGTATAAAGGTGTTCGGTTATCAGTTCTGATGTTATTGAATTGGGGTCAACCTTACCCTCTTTTGTTTTTTTTGCAATCTCTTGAACCACCCTTACTATCTCAGCTCTCCCGCCATAACTCAATGCAAGGTTAAGGAGCATCCCGTCATTTTTTTTAGTTATAGCCATCGACTCAGCCAGTACTTCCTGAACATCTTCCGGGAGACGCTCTATCTGTCCGATTGCATTGAGACGTATATTGTTGTCCAGCATCTCTTTTTGTTCTGATTTGAGATATCGTTTCAAGAGGAGCATAAGAGCAGCGATCTCTGTCTTCGGTCGCAACCAGTTTTCCGTGGAAAAAGCATAAAGAGTCAGGATGGAAATTCCGATTTCGCGGCTCGTTCTTACAATTGTCCGGACTGTTTCAGCTCCCTTTTCATGTCCTTTAATCCGATTTAATACACGTTGTTTTGCCCATCGGCCATTACCATCCATAATGATGGCAACATGAAAGGGGAGATTTTCAGTATCAAAATCTTTATGAACGGCAGATTTATTTGCAGGGGAAGAATGATTAGAATTCAAGGATTTCTTTCTCTTTTTCTTGATAGGTATCGTCTATAAGTTTGATATGTTCGTCCGTAATCTTCTGGATCTCATCCTGTGCTCTAAACGCATCATCTTCCGAAATCTCTGAATCCTTTTTCAAACTTTTTATCAGATCATTTGAATCGCGTCTAATATTTCGTACTGCCACCTTATGTTCTTCGGACATTTTATTTACTACTTTGACCAGCTCTTTCCGTCTCTCTTCAGTAAGTGGTGGAATTGAAATACGTATAATCTTACCATCATTGGAAGGGGTTAAACCCAGGTCGGATTTTAAGATCGCCTTTTCAATATCTTTAATGATGGAAACATCCCAGGGTTGTATCATAATAAGGCGGCTTTCAGGGACAGAGAGGGATGCCGTTTGATTGAGCGGAGTCAGCACACCATAATAATCAACCCGTATACTATCAAGCAGGGACAAGGAAGCCCGACCTGTACGGACTTTTTTAAATTCATTTGTTAGGGAGGCTATAGACTTGCTCATGCTCTCTCTTGTTTCTTCATATATTGAGTCAATCATCGTTCCTTACCTCTTTTATTTAAACTTTTTAGACGAAACTAATAACTAGTACTTGAACGAAAACCCCGGTTTTTCGGTCAAAAGCTCGAAATACGAATTTCGAAATACGAAACAATGACAGAAATCAAAAATGTTCCAATGACAAAAACTTTGAATTTCCAATGGGTTCGTTTCGATCATTTTGTCATTTGGTATTCGAATTTGTTTCGAATTTCGAGTTTCGAATTTCGGATTTGGCCTAAGCATGACTTTTCATTCAGGCACTAACTAATAACTTGTATCTATCCTAGTCCCGATATCCTCTCCGCATAATACTTTTTTAATATTACCCTTATTATTTAGATTAAAGACAATAAGGGGAAGTTTATTATCCATGGCCAATGAAATTGCAGTCATATCCATGATTCTAAGCTGTTTTTCCAGGACCTTCATATAATTGATTTTTTTTATAAATTTAGCATCATTATTAATAGCGGGATCTGAATCATAAAGCCCGTCAACTTTGGTGGCCTTTAAAAGGATATCGGCATGAACCTCTTCTGCTCTTAGCACGGCTGCCGTATCGGTGGTAAAATAAGGATTTCCGGTGCCGGCTGCAAAAATAACCACACGTTGTTTTTCAAGATGGCGGATTGCTCTTCGTAATATATAGGGCTCAGCCACTTCATGCATGGATATGGCGGTCTGAATACGTGTCTGTATCCCCTTTTTTTCCATAGCATCCTGCAAAGCCAGACTGTTAATAACCGTGGCCAGCATACCCATATGATCTGCAGAAGTTCGATCCATGCCGTATGAACTGGCTGCAATCCCTCTGAAAATGTTACCGCCGCCAACAACTATCGCCATCTGAACACCCAGGTCCATTGTCGATTTGACTTCTTCAGCTACATATTCTATCATTTCCGAACTGATTCCAAAGCCCTGATCACCCATTAGGGCTTCACCGCTCAGTTTTAGCAGAACTCTTTGAAATCGGGTTTTTGGCAAGATCTATGACCCCCCTATCTGAAATCGGGCAAAACGTTTAATTGTAATCTTTTCACCTGTTTTCCCGATCACGTCATTCAAAACATCTTCAACGGTTACATCCGGATCCCTCACATAAGACTGAAGCAACAGACAGTTATCCTTGTAAAATTTATTAAGTTTTCCCTCCGCTATTTTGTCTATTATCTTTTCAGGTTTCCCCATTTCAAGAGCCTGGGCGCGATAGATTTCTTTTTCCTTATCTATAACCTCTGCAGGCACATCTTCTGATGCTACGCTAATGGGATTTGTAGCAGCAATATGCATTGCTATATTTTTTACAAATGCTTTAAAATCATCGGTCTTAGCAACAAAATCTGTCTCACAGTTTATTTCAACAAGCACTCCGATCTTTCCACCCATATGAATATAAGCCTGAATCGTTCCTTCCCCAGTAGTCCTTCCGGCTCTTTTTTGAGCTGTTGCCAAACCTTTTTTTCGTAAATATTCAATTGCTTTAATAATATTACCTTCACACCCGGAAAGTGCCTCTTTACAATCCATGATTCCAGCCCCTGACTTTTCTCGAAGCTGCTTTACCAATGCTACATCAATTGCCGCCATATTTATTCTCCTGTTTTTTCTTCTTCAGTAGTTACTTCCGGTTCTTCTCCTTCTGGTTCTTTTGAAATCTCAGGTGCTGATTTTCTAATTATTTCTACAACAGGACCTTCCGAGCCGTCCAAAATAACCTTCCTTTCACCCGGTTCTAATTCAGCACTAGCAGCCGTGATTTCTGATTCCTCTTCAATCTCTTTGTCTGCCTCAGCCTGCTGTCTTTCAGCCAGACGCTCTTTCCCCTCGATGCAGGCATCAGCAATCCTGGACGTAATTAGCCGAATAGCGCGTATAGCATCATCATTGCCGGGTATGATATAATCGATTTCGTCAGGATTACAATTTGTATCAACAATTGCCGTAATAGGTATATTGAGTCGTTTTCCTTCACGAACTGCAATAGCCTCGCTTTTTGGATCAACAATAAAGATAGCACCGGGAAGTTGGCCCATACTGCGGATACCACCAAGATTATTATCGAGTTTTACACGTTCTTTTCCAAGTTTTAATCTCTCCTTTTTGGGAAACAGGTTTATTGAGCCGTCATTTTGTATGGTATTGAGATAATTAAGGCGATCTATACTTTGTTTTATCGTCTGAAAGTTTGTCAGCATTCCGCCAAGCCATCTGTTATGAACATAAAACATTTCGCATCTATTCGCCTCTTCATAAATGGATTCACGCGCCTGTTTCTTGGTGCCGACAAACAGGACCGACTTGCCGTTTGCAACCGTTTCGACTATAAAATCATACACAACCTTGAACATACGCACGGTTTTCTGAAGATCAATAATGTAGATTCCGTTTCTTGCTCCAAAGATGTATGGTTTCATCTTTGGGTTCCAGCGTTTTGTCTGATGACCAAAATGTACTCCCGCTTCAAGGAGTTCCTTCATTGTAATGTAAATCATTTTTTACTCCCTTCTAATTTGGTTTTTCTTTCGCCTTCATCAACCCCGCTTCCTACCCCGCCATGCGGGGCACCAGAAAACGGGTCAAAAGACGTGCGATATTTAGAGATCTTTACAAACTGGTTTATGTAACAAATCAAATTACATTTCGCAATATTTTTTTTTCTTATGTAATATTTATTATAGTGTTTGTCAAAATAACGTTCCGTTTCAAAGAATGTATGCAGCGTCTGA
>CAZQOH010000016.1:0-18770 GCA_964594355.1 uncultured Desulfobacterales bacterium | reverse complement strand
TCTTGAACAATAGATTGAAAACGACCTTTCAGGTCGTGTCAATCCTTAAAGGTTAAGGTCATCCTGATAATCGATCAAGGTTTTTAGGTTGCTGCTTACAAAACCAATCGGGTTATTGATTTCATGGGCAACCCCTGCGGCAAGTTGCCCGATGGAGGCCATCTTTTCAGATTGTATAATTTGCGATTGTGTCTCTTCCAGTCGCTTTAAGGTTTGTTTAAGTTTTTTGTTTTTTCTTTAATTTGAGAAGCCTTTTCTATAAGCTGTTTGTTTAAAGTAGAAATTTTTTCAGTTTTTTTCTTGTCTTCGGTTATATCCTTAGATACGAAAACCACTTGAAAAACTTTCCCGGTTCCATCTTTTATGGGGAGCAGGGTGATCTGCTTGTATTTATCATCGCCATTATTATCAGCTGATTTGTCTAGAAAAAATTGCGGCAATCCTGTATCAAATACTTTATCTAACAGCTTTTTTATCGTCTTGATCGAGTGGAACAACTTTTTATCACTTACATACGTAAAATATTGAAGTCCGATAGCATTTTTGAAAGTCGTAGCAGCTCCATCCACAAATGCCTTGTTTGCCGATACAATTTGAAACTGATCATCCAGGGCAACAATCTCTTCATGAAGCGTATCAAAAACTATTTTAACTTTATTTCTGCTTTCAATTAGCAGATTTTGCAGTTTTTTATGCTTTTCTTCCAGATTGATAATCCGCCCGCCCGTATCAATCCTGGACTTCAGTTCTTCTAGGTCAAATGGTTTGGGTACATAATCATCCGCCCCGTTATTAAATACCTCAACAAGATCTTCTTTGTTACCTTTTGCTGTAATAATAATGATATATGTATAATTATCTTGAGACAATGACCGAATTTTTCTGCAGAGAGTCAGGCCATCCATTTTTGGCATATCAATATCGCTGATCACTATGCAAGGATTGTGCTCCTTAAGATATTTCAGGGCTTCCATCCCATTCCCGGCAACTGTGACACGGTAATCGTATTGTTCTAAGGAGGTCTGCAATTTCAAAGCCTGAATCATACTGCTTTCAACAATCAGGATTTCTGCATCAGTCAGCCCAATATCATTTAAGGATGACATCACTTTTTTCTCCTTTTATTTCATTCATATATGTGTCTTTGGTAGTTTAAGCGCTTCAAATAAGACCTTTGCAACTTTGTTCGCTTCGCCCCGGCTTACATTTGAAGGCACCAGCGGGTGATAATTACACCATTCCTTTAAAGGCAAAAAATGCAAGGGAAAGAATTCCTGCTGTGACAAGCCCTATTGATGTGTCCTGGAGGGGTTTGGGCACTCGGGCTAAAAGGATACGTTCACGCAAACCCGCAAAAAGAATAAGGGCAAGACCAAAACCGACTGCATAACTTAAAGATGCAACAAGGGCTTGTAGAAATGTATACTCTTCATTGATATTAATAAGACAAACACCCATTACGGCACAGTTTGTTGTAATAAGGGGCAGAAAAATACCCAAACCGGCATACAGTGCCGGAATACTCTTTTTTAAAAACATCTCAACAAACTGAACAAGGGATGCGATCACCAGAATAAAAGCGATTGTTCGAAGATACTCAAGCCCAAATTGTTTTAAAATGTAAGTATCGGTAATCCATGTGATGACACCTGCCAAAACCAAAACAAATACAACAGCCATGGCCATGCCTACAGCAGTCTCCATTTTCTTAGACGTTCCTAGAAATGGACAATTCCCCAGGTACTGGGCCAGTAGAATATTGTTAACAAGGATACAACTTATTGCCAGGACTATATAATCGCCCATTTAGCTCCTCCTATTTCTTTCCAAACAGGTTCATAATACAAAGCATAAGACCAAGACAGACAAATGCACCAGGCGCTTCAACCATAAAGGAAAAAGGCTGGAAGGAAGGTCCGAATACCGTTGATCCAAAAAAAGTGCCGCTTCCAAGTATCTCGCGAATAGCTCCCAGAGATGCTAGAGAGAGGGTGAATCCGATACCCATCCCAAGACCGTCTGCCAATGAAGAAAGAATCGAGTTTTTGGATGCAAATGCCTCTGATCGACCAAGGACAATGCAATTGACAACAATAAGGGGAATAAATATGCCAAGTTTGAGAAAAAGCGGATATGTATATGCTTGCATGAGAAGTTCAACAACTGTAACAAATGTTGCTATTACAATAATAAAGCATGCGATTCTAACTTTGGACGGTATTACATTTCGTAATGAAGAAACAAGTATATTGGAACAGACCAAAACGAAGGTCGTGGCAAGTCCCATTCCGATTCCATTTTCCACTGTCTTTGTTACGGCAAGTACCGGACAGAGGCCAAGTACAAGCCGAAAGGGCGGTATCTCATTCCACAGACCTTTAACAAATTCTTGAGTAAAAGACTTGGTCATCACTTCTCCCTGATCAGATTTTTCTATTTATTAAAATCCTTTAATTTTTCAACGATCTGAGGTTTCAGCTGTTTATACATTTCACCCGCAGCTGTTACGGCGCCACTAACACCACGGGAAGTAATAGTTGCCCCTGTTATGGCATCAACCTGCCCACCATCTGTCTTGACTTTAAAAGGGCCGTCTATCGATAATCCCTTGAATTGGTCAGAAAAACCGGGATCTGTTTTTGCTTTGGAACCGACACCGGGTGTCTCACTGTGGGTTGTAACACCCATGCCTACAATTTTATCATCATTTATGTTGACACCCACCATAATACCGATTTCCCCGCCGAATCCTTTATCGGAGCTTTCATAAGCAACAGTATTTGCCTTTCCGTCAATTATACCCACAAAGAAACTCCTTTCAATATCACCGTCCGTTATTTTAAACCGGTCAACAAGAGGATCGTTTGAAGCCTCTTTGAGGATTTCACGTATTGCGGGTCCTTTAACGAATTTAAGTTGCTGATACTCAATCCTATCCTTTGTTCCGTTATGGATGGCTGCAAGCAGACCGCCGGAAAAAGAACTTAAAACCGTAAGGACAATGACCATTTTTACCATTTCGCGCATGTTAAATACCCTTTCCAATCGCCTTAGGCCTTATCTTGTCCAGAAGTGGGTTTACAATATTCATCAGAATAATAGCAAATACAACACCATCAACATGGGCACCGATATTCCTTATTAACACGGTCATTATTCCCCCACCGGCCCCATAAATGAACATTGGGATAAAGTTAACCGGTGAAGATGAGTCCTCGGTTGCCAAGAAAAAGGCACCTATAAGAGTATAGCCTGTTAATAGGTGGAAGAAAGGCCCTGCATAGCGGGTAGAGTCGTACAGGTTAAATATGAAGGCCGTTATTAATACACCGGCCAAAAAAGAAAGAGATATTTCCCATCGAATAAACCCTCTTAAAATGAGATAGATCCCACCTGCAATAATTCCTATCCCAAAGGTTGTGCCAATGGCGCCTATCTGTCTTCCCAACAAAAGATCGCTGATGGTGAAAGAATCGACTGCCGAAACACCGAAATGCTTAAGAGCAGCAAGCGGATAAACCATTATAAAGCCCAGATCATAGTTCAAGAGGGCGTCATCAAAGTCGAAGAAATTTTTCCAGGATACCATCAGGATGGCAATACCGATCAAAGCCGGATTGAATGGGTTGCCGCCAATTCCACTAAATATCTGTTTTCCGATAACGACTGATACAAACGTACCCGTTAATACGAGCCACCATGGTGATGTGGCCGGCAAAAGCATTGCAAAAAGAAGACCGATAAGTGCTGCGTTTCCATCTCCTATGCTTTTTGGTCGCTTTGTAACATAGTTCATTAAAAATTCCCAGATAATTGAAGAAGAAATCGAAAGCGATACAACACCAAGTGCAGGGATGCCATAATGAACAAGACCGAACAATACTGCGGGAAGCGCCGCAAGCATAATGTTATAGCTTCGTTCTGAAATTCTGCTTTCATCATGCAAGAAAGGAGCATGTGAAACGACGAATTTTTTTTGATCAAACATTTACTTCCTCCGTTGCCTCAATCCGACCTGAGTTCATATTTTGCAAGTCTTATATATTGGAAAATCGGTATTCTAGATATACAGACGAAGCTGCAAAGACCACATTCAATACAAGAAAACAGGTCATATTGTTCTGCAGCCATTCCATATTGCCCTGCCTGGAGAAATCTGATAAGCATGTTAATCGGCACTTTTGCAGGACAAATTCTTATGCATTCCCCACAGTTAATGCAAGGGTTGTCTAAAACCTTCTTTACGTTGTCCTTAGCCTGGACAATAATAGCATCCGTATCAGGCTGAATAGGATAGTCTTCAGAAAAAACAGCAGAACCTGTCATGGGTCCGCCTGCAATGATACGATCTTTTTCGTTTAAAGTTACATCAAAAGCATCGAAAATTTCGCTGATTGGTGTTCCGATTCTTGTAGATACCATCATCTTGCTCCCATCTTTTTTAACAAGGGTCAAATTTTTTGTGACGGGTATCTTACCGTTATTAAATGCATTACCAATAGATGCAATCGCCTCGGCACTAAAAAAGCATACTCCGACATCTTCGCAGCTTCTTCCTTCAGGTACCGACTGTCCCATGATATCTTTCATAATAAGATGTGGATGTGTTGAAGGATAATCAGAATTAACCTCTTTAATTTCTATATCTGTATCACCACATTCTTGTATTTGGTTACGATGTGCAGCCATTATGATGTTGTCGATCCCGGTTATCTTTTTTAAAAATAAGATTCCGCTTTTAATTGCTTCAATATCCGATTTTACGGCATATTGTCTTGTGGTAATCAATAAATCGCTGTCAACACCGCAAACAACAATAGTATCAATCCTTTTATCAGAATCAGAAAATAGGTTTATAGGTGGATTGCCCGGAACGCAGGCAAGAAATTTTTTGGCTACATCAAGATTAGGTTCTTTGAAGTATTTTTCAAATTCATCATCTATCTCTTCCTCTTCACCCGCAACTATGGAGATGGCGGTATAAGTGTCGCCAAAGTCTCCCGTATATGGAGATATGGATGTTACGGTTCCTGTAATAGTAGAAATTACATAGTCATCACTGTCTTTAGAGAGGAAAAGTTTCCGGCCGGTTTTAACCTTATCGCCTTCTTTAAGCAAAAACACTTCTTTCTGATCAAATGAATTATCTAATAGAAGTGTAACCTTCTTTGGCGTTGAAATCTTTTGAGGCTCCGTCTGAGTATCTTGAAGTAATTCATTTTTGAGCCGAGGTTTCGTCAGTCTGATAAATGATCTTTTTAACATAGTTTAGCCTTTTGGTTTGCCGAATTTTGATCAAAGTGCTCAAAAAATCTATTGCATTGCATGACAATCTGCACATTCTTCAGGACCGCTTTCATTTTCCTGGTGACAGCTTATACATTGGGTATGGAATGCATCAGAGGCTTTTATATATTCTGAGTCTTCTATTTCGTCAGGCTCATGACAGTCATTACAGGCCTGAGGTGCTGTTTCGTCATCTTTGGGGAGATAATGACATTCGCTACAGGCACGAAGATCTGTTTCATCTTCTTCGGGGTGATGGTGACAATCTTTACATGAAATGCCATAGCCTGAATCTGTTGTATGGGTTTTATGGTCAAACAGGACATTTCCTGCGACACCTTTGAACATTAATCTTACTGGTTCATCCGGAATCTTTACAGGAAATGCAGCATAGCTTAATATACCCACAATAAACAAAATAATAGCCAGACTATATACTATCTTCAGTTCTTTTTCCGAATTCATTTGATATATTTTCCTTATAAAGCCTACTTTTGTAAAGCAAGTTCATGCCCCGCCTATCATAATGCAAACAAGCTTTCAAGCTATTTTTGCTTATTTGTATAAACTGGTTTCAAAGGGCAAAAGTGTTACGTTTTATCTTATATCTTCTATTATTTACTCTGATAAAATAGTTATCATCATCATATTCTATAAGATCCGATATCTTAAATAACCCACGATCAGCAAACTTTATTTGCTCTTCCCCAAAATGCATGTATAAACTGTCATCTTTAATGTAAAGCTTTCCTGGTTTCAGCTTTATCTTTTTCATGTTATTCAACAAAAGAGTTATATCTTTGTCTTTCATAACATCAAAAACAAATAGGGCGGTATCTTCATAATGAAAATAGACTTTCTCCAGAAAGTGTTCTCTTGTTTGGCCCACGTAATAGCCATTCTTGTCTTTTTTTATTGATGAATGAAAAAAATCTATTATCTTTTTGCGTCTAAATTTTCCATATTTATTACGCCAGCAACCATTCCCGTCAAGCCAGAATACTGCAGATTCCTTCGGAATTATAATTTCTTTAAGTTTTTCAGTCATAAAGGCGATCTTTTTACAAGAGTGTTTTTTACGATAAATCCGTCATCCTAACATATACGTTCCTGTTCCAACAGCTATAAGTACTTTCTGATCGTTATGAAGAGAAGTTCGTATAACGACAACTTTGTTTCCCATGCGCATTATGGAACCTGTTGATAAAAAATAGTTTCCCCGACCGGGTCTTAAAAAATCAACTCGAAGATCAATCGTTCCTATTTTATATAGGCGTTTGGTTATTTCTTCTAACGGACGCCCCTCTAATTTTTTCAGTATACCCATTGATGCGATTGCTCCACCGGTTAGGTCTAAAACCGAAGAAATAACCCCGCCATGTAGCATCCTGTACTCACAATTTCCTATAAGTTCATCTTTCATATCGATCTTTATGCAAATATTATCCTCTTTCAAATATGTTATCTGCAATTTTAAAACTTTATTAAACGGTATTTTTTCCTCGTAAAACTTAATTAGAAACTGCAATAACGCGGGAAAATCTGTCTTCTGGTCAACCATTTCGATACTCCTTAAAATTAACCGTTTTTCTCTACTTTTTTCTTTCCGTCTTCATAGCACTTTTTCCCATACCAGTCGACCTGCCGATATATACCCCGGATAATACTAACCTCTTTTGCACGAAGCTGCAACCGACTAAAAAATTGTCGAATTTTATTCATCCAGTAATCGGAATTTTCAGGATTGATATAGCTGATCCTGACAAGTATATCTTTGAGTTGATCATACATTCCATCAAGTTCATGGCGACTGGCAAGGCGGGGAATAGATTTATTATTTTTCTCCAATCCGGTCGTAAAGATTTCATAGCACATAATCATTACGGCCTGAGCCAGGTTGAGTGAAGAGAATTCGGCGGTGGGAATATTTACAAGCGTATGGCAATATCGGATGTCCTCGTTGGAAAGCCCCCTATCTTCCGGACCAAAGAGTATGGCGATACGATTTTCAATGGAAATAGGACCAAGTTTTTTGGCCAACTTCAAAGGAGTATTTACGATCTGTCGCTGTTTACCCAGTCGCGCGGTGGTGCCGACCACATAGTTATAGGGAGCAAGAGCATCTTTAAGGTCTGCACAAATTTTACTATTCTCGACAATATCCGAAGCAATATGTGTAGCCAATTTCAAAGCTTTGTTCATGTCATAGTTTTGCGGGTCAACAACCACTAGCTGATTTATACCCATGTTTAGCATGGCACGGGCGGCAGAGCCTATATTTTCAGAATATCGCGGCTGATGCAGCACAATGGCGATGTTGTCAAAATTGATTTTATTAGATATCATTCCTACCGAAGGTGTCATCTAAACGCGACCTTTGAAAAATGCTCAATTTTCATACAAATGCAAAATATTGCCTTAAAATAACAAATTAAACACTCGACCACTTAACTATTTAACGAGGTCTGAAGTTAATAACATCGCTTATTATCAACAACTTTGTCAATATCTTGTTTTCATGGTCATGTCACATAAAAAGCCACATATTGAAAATCCTTCTAATTTTAATTTTATATGCAAGAATATATTGCTTTAACTACCGAATGTCTGCTATATCTCACGTAATTTCAGATCTCGTTACGTTGTCGATTCAACCACTTAACCACTTAACTATTTGACGATGTCTGAAGTTTATTTCAACAGATAAATTGATGGCTGAAAGCCACAAAGGCACTAAGACACTAATATTGCAAGACTATATATTTTTCTTTCTCACTTCTCATTGTGCTTTTGTGTCTTGATAGTTGAAAAATTACATAAAAAAAAAGGAGAAATTTATGAACGATTCATTGAATCCATTCAAAATTGCACAACAGCAGCTTGACGGTGCAGCCGATAAGCTTGGTCTGGACTCAGCAACACATGAACTGTTGCGTTGGCCTATGCGAGAGCTAAAGGTTACCCTTCCTGTGAAGATGGACGACGGTATCACAAAAATCTTCCATGCTTTCAGGGTAGCCTACAATACCTCACGCGGACCGGCAAAAGGGGGCATTCGCTGGCATCCCGACGAGACCATTGATACTGTTCGTGCATTGGCTGCTTGGATGACATGGAAAACTGCTGTTGTAGATATCCCTTTGGGAGGCGGCAAAGGCGGAATCATCTGCAATCCCAAGGAGCTTTCGGAAATGGAAAAAGAACGTCTTGCCCGTGCTTACATACGTGCCATTGCAAGAGCATTGGGTATAACCAAAGACGTCCCCGCTCCTGATGTTTACACAACTCCACAGATCATGGCATGGATGATGGATGAATATGAAACTATTGTAGGAGAAAAGCATCCTGGAGTCATAACCGGTAAGCCGTTACCATTGGGAGGTTCACCCGGACGTGGAGATGCAACTGCAAGAGGTGGAATCTATGTGTTGCGGGAAGCTGCAAGAGCCCATGGTATCAATCTTCATGGAGAAACTATGGCAATCCAGGGATTCGGCAATGCCGGGCAGTTTGCCGCTACTATTGGAGAAGAACTGTTAGGATTAAAACTCATCGCTGCATCGGACTCTAAGGGAGGTGTTTACAATCTCAAAGGAATAGATGCAAAAAAACTTGTGGATTACAAACTTCAAAACGGCAGTCTTAAGGGATTCCCTGATGCAGATGAAATTACAAATGAAGAGCTCCTTGAACTGGAAGTAACTGTTCTTATCCCTGCGGCGCTTGAAAACGTAATCACGGAAGAAAACGCAGACAACCTGCGGTGTAAGTTTTCCTGTGAGCTGGCTAACGGACCCACAACACCCACAGCAGACGATATTCTCTATAATAACGGCATTATCGTGTTACCTGATTTTCTGGCAAATGCAGGTGGAGTTACCGTTTCTTATTTCGAACAGGTGCAAAACACATACAATTTTTTCTGGTTGTTAGATGAAGTTCAACGGAGACTGGATGAAAAGATGACGCTGGCTTTCAAGGGTGTTTATGAAATGCAACAGCGCGAGAAAGTCGATATGCGACGGGCAGCCTATTTCGTAGCTGTCTCAAGAGTGGCGGAAGCGTGCAAACTTCGAGGCTGGGTATAATTTGCAGTGAGAAATATAATCGAACAACAAAGCAAATTAGACTTGATTAAGACCTACCGGATGTTTCAAAAGATGATGCAGTACCCACAGCTCATCGATTCAATGCGGGAAATTTTTCTTTCTGCCTTGGCAGAAAAGAAAATTGTAGATGAGGATATTCTTCGTCAAGAGGCTCTTGAAAAACTTCAAAACGAAAACCATGAACCGGATGAGGAAACAATCAAAGAATATTCGAATCTCTTTATTGATCTATATTTTGCCAATTTCTTTAGTGAAGAAGAAATCGAAAACCATATCAACCTCGCAAGAAAACAGGACAGCTTTAGGAATCTAAATAAGATCGCAAATATGGAGCGGGCAACCTCAAAACAAATTAAACGGGCGCTAAAGGAATTTTGTGAAATTCCCCTTGGAGATCTCTTTATTTCCCCCAATGAGGCCGAGGGAGCAAGGGTCGCCCTCATAAATCATTTTATCTCAAATCAATTACCTTTCATTGGTATTGCTAAAAAACACATCACCATCCGAGATATAGATGAGCTAGCTGATCACACCTCTTTGAACCGTCGTCGCCCGGGAAGAATCGGAGGAAAATCTGCCGGTATGTTTCTCGCCCATAAAATTCTAGTACCTACGCTTGTCGATGGAGATCCGGAAATAAAACGATATGTGAAAATGCCGGAGTCATATTATTTCAATACGGGTTTCTTTTCAGACTTCACCGATTTTAACAAACTTTACCAGTTCCATAGTCAGAAATACAAGACCCGTGAAGTAATAGAGGAGGAGTACAAGTATATCTCAAAACTTTTCTATAAATCCTCTTTTCCTCCCGATGTTGTAAATGATTTCCGGAAATTTTTAAATCAAGTGGGGGAACACCCTCTCATACTTAGATCTTCCAGCCTTCTTGAAGATAACTTCGGGTTTGCTTTTTCAGGAAAATATGATTCAATATTTCTTGCCAACCAGGGGGATCTGGAAAAGCGTCTTAATGAGTTCATATGGGGGCTCAAACAAGTACATATGAGCACTTACGGCCCGGAACCCATTAGTTATCGCATCGATAATAATCTAATCGACTTTGATGAAAGGATGAGTGTCCTCGTTCAGAAGGTCGTGGGTCGCCGTTTCGGAGATTATTTCTATCCCTTTGCAGCCGGTGTGGCATTTTCCTATGCTTCTTACAGCTGGACCTCGCGTATAAAAAAAGAAGATGGGTTAATTCGTCTTGTTTTCGGTCTTGGAACCCGTGCAGTCGATCGCACGGGACGGGACTACCCTAGAATGGTCCATTTAAGCCACCCCATGCTTCGTCCCGAAGTTGGAGCAGAACAAATAAACAAATATTCACAGAAGATTGTAGACGTTCTAAATCTAAAATCCGGGCAATTGGAATCTATACCCTTTACCACGCTCATGCAAAGGTCTATACATCCGGATTTATATTATGCCGTATCCGTTGATCAGGATGGACATCTTTCTCCTCCTATGTTCAAAGGACAGCCGATTGGTCCAAACAGAACGTGTCTTACATTCGAGAATCTGCTTAACAAAACAACCATTAGTAGATTGATGAAAAAAATCCTCAGTCAATTACAGGAGTCCTATGGAAGACCTGTGGACGTAGAATTTGCCTTGGATGATGAAAATCTTTATATTCTTCAATGCCGTACACTCTCTGTGAGCAAAGACATAGGCGAGGTTCACATTCCAAAAAATATACCACAAAATCGGATCCTTTTTACTAATAATCTGGTTGTTTCAAGCGGTATTATAAAAGACATAGAATATATCGTTTATGTAGATCCAAAAGCATATGGGAAACTTCCTACTCACGAGGAAAAATTTACTATCGGCAGAGTGATAAGCCGATTAAACAGGCTTCTCCATAACAAACGTTACGCGCTTTTAGGACCTGGCCGCTGGGGTAGCAATGATATCAACCTGGGTGTGAAAGTAGGCTATGACGATATAAATCACACTTTGATCCTGGGTGAAATTGCTTTTGAGGAAAAAGGCTATACACCGGAGGTGTCTTATGGCACTCATTTTTTCAATGACCTTGTAGAAGCTCAGATTACCCCCATTGCTATTCTACCGGATCAAAAAGATACCGTATTCAAAGAGGATCTCATCATCCATGCTCCCAATCAAATTTCATCTATGGATTCAGATCTTGCTTCCTACGAGTCAGTCGTACACGTCATCCATATCCCTTCGTTCATCGATGGCCGTTTTTTGCAGGTTTATATGGACAATAAAGAACAGCAAGGTATCGGTTTTTTCGGTGATAAAAAATAATGAGATGGACTTATGCGTGCTGTTATACAAAGGGTTAAAGAGAGTTCAGTAACAGTAAAAAATGAGATAATTGGAAAAATTGGTAGAGGTCTTCTAGTATTGCTTGGGGTGGCAAATGAAGACAAAGCCAATGATGCTGAATATCTGGCAGATAAGATTACAAACTTGAGAATTTTTGAAGATGATAAAGGAAAAATGAATAGGTCTTTGCTCGAAACAGGCGGTGAAATGATTGTCGTATCACAGTTCACACTGTTAGGTGATTGCCGAAAAGGAAGACGCCCCTCATTTGTGAATGCCGCTGATCCGGAAAAGGCTAATAAACTTTATGAACACTTTATAAAAGAAGTCCGGCAAAAAGGGATTTCAGTCAAAACAGGTCGATTCCGTGCCATGATGGAAGTCTCATTGATAAATGACGGACCGGTGACAATAATACTGGAAAATAGATAAGAGACTTTTGAAAATGAAATGAAATATGTAAAAAGATTCTTACCCGCCATACTACTTTTCCTTTTTTCTTTTCTGTCTATTCACAACGGACAATCAAAAAGTCTTCATGCACAGAATCTGCATGATTTGCAGAACCTTGTTGGAAATCATGATGCAGTGATTGTTGCAGATCAGTATGGCGAGATTCTCTTTTCCAAAAATGCCGACAAAATGCTGGTTCCTGCTTCCATTCTCAAAATTCTAACCTCTCTTGTAGCCATTCACTATCTGGGTCCTGACTATAGATTTGCAACCGAATTTTACCTTGATAAAGATTTTAATTTAAAGTTAAAGGGATACGGCGACCCCCTTCTAATATCAGAGATTCTGGCTGATATTGCCAAGCTCCTCAGTTTAAAAATCAAAAGAGTAAATGATATTGTTTTGGATGATACCTATTTCAAACAGCCAATCATTATTCCGGGACGTTCATTATCATTTCAGCCTTACGACGCACCAAATGGTGCTTTATGTGCAAATTTTAACACGGTTTTCTTTAAACGCAAAGATGGTTCTTATGTAAGCGCCGAACCTCAAACGCCGTTTTTACCATTTATTTTAAAACGGGTAAAGGCGTCCCCCTATAATCAAGATAGAATCATATTTTCTCATGAAAAAAATGATATTGTTCTCTATGTTGGTCATCTGCTTAGCTTCTTCCTTGACAGAGAAGGAATAAAATCAAGTGGAAAAATAAGGGTCGGAAAGATTCAGGAAATAAATGACAAACTTATCTACCGATACTATTCCAAATTTTTCTTGAAGCAGGTAATTTCCAAAATGCTGGAATATTCAAATAACTTTATGGCCAACCAAATACTTATAGCGTCGGGCGCAAAGGTTTACGGCCCGCCCGGGACCATAGATAAAGGTGCTACGGCGGCATTAAATTATGCAAAAAATGTCCTAAAGATTGAGGATATTGCCATTGTGGAAGGTTCGGGGATATCCAGAAAAAATAAGATTTCAGCTGAAACATTTCTTAATATATTAGAAGAATTTGAGGCATATCATAACTTCATGACCCACGAGGACAGAGAATTTTATAAAACAGGAAATCTTAACGGAATTAATACAAGAGCAGGTTATATTGAAAATGGAAAAGGAGAACTATATCGTTTTGTGGTGATTATTAATACACCGGGGAAGACCACAAAACCGATAATGGATAAAATATTAGAGGAGATAAAGTAACTCCTCAAAAACTGCGGACCATGCGTTTTGGTTTCGCTTGGATGATGTGGCGGTCGGATTTCTACCCGCTTGTAATATGGGCATAAGCACTGTGGTTATGGATAGATTCAAAATTTTCAGCACTAACAGAAAACCAGGTTATGTTAGTATCTTTTTTAAGCATTTTAGCAATATCCCGCACGATATCTTCAACAAATTTCGGGTTCGTGAATCCCTTTTCGGTTACACATTTTTCGTCAACACGTTTTAGGACGGAATACACATCACATGAAGCTGACTCTTCCACCAGCTCTATCATATCTTCTATCCATATAAATTTCTTGAACCTTGTGCTGAGCCGGACCTCACCTCGCTGATTATGCGCGCCGACTTCACTTATCTCCTTGGAACATGGACATACGGAGGAAATCGGAACAATTACTTCTGAAATAAGGTCTATATCGCCGTTAGGGTCGCTAGTTCCGCTAATAGTGCACATATAGTTCATGAGTCCTGGAGAATTGCTGACAGGGGCTCTTTTTTCGATAAAATAGGGAAAAGTAATTTCAATATGTGCAGAAGCAGCATTTAAATACTTTTTCATCTGTTCAAGTGTAACAGAAAAGGTCTTTAAAGAAACTTCGGGTTGGAGTATGTGGAGCATTTCAACAAAACGGCTCATGTGTGTTCCCCTGTTTTTGTGAGGCAAGTCAACATACATGTTTATCGTGGCTACCGTATGCTGGAATCCGTCTTTCCGGTCACGAACCGTTATTGGATATCGAAGGTTTTTTATACCGACTTTATCTATAGGTATATTTCGATAATCACGTTGATTCTGGATATCTTTCATATATCTATCAGCAATGAGATATAAAACCGATTAATGATAATCCGCAAACCATTAACGATTAACGGATAACGACTAATCGAGTTTTGGCTCGATTAGGGTGTTACTAAATTTTGTATTATGCATCCTTTAACAGATAGTCCATCTTAACATTACTCATGGCCCTGAAGATATTCCCTTTGATTTTCCTGTTGCTTTTATATAGATGACTTAGAAATCCTTTTAACTCGCGCCGTTTAGATGTTTTTGCCGTGGGACACGGATTGCTAAAATCCGGAAAATTGCAATCCGCTGCAAAACGCTTGATTGTATTCTCATCTACAAAGGCCAAAGGTCTTATAATTGTAAATTTTTCCTGGAAAAAAGACTGGGAAGGAACCATTGTACTTATTTCCCCGGCATAGCATATATTTAAAAAAAGGGTTTCAATTATATCATCCTTGTTATGTCCAAGTGCCAGTTTGCTGCATCCGAGTTCATCAGCCACTTCAAAGAGACGTTTTCTCCTTAACCTGGAACATAAAAAACAGGGATTTTCCCTGTTTTGGGGGCTGTGTCCTAAAATTCCATAGTCGGTATGCTCAACTCTGAGTTTTAATCCCATTTCTCCACAATATTCTTGAAGGGATTTACTGAAATCCCCTTTAAACCCGTGATCAATGTAAACGGGAAACAGCTCATAATTTATAGGGATATTTGAAAGACGCTTTTGTAAAAGACACATGAGGGTAAGGCTGTCCTTCCCTCCGGAAAGTCCAACCACTATTCGATCCCCGTCAGATATCATATTATATCTATGCAGGGCTTTTCCAATAAACCTGTTTAGCGTTTTGTATGTATAGTTATACTGTAAAGGGTCACAATCTACGCTTTTGGATTTTGTCATTCGCTTAGCTGAATTTCGATTGAATGACCATTGAATTTCTGCTGAATTTTCATTGAGTGACTCTGGCATAGAATTAAAAAAGCTTAAAATAAGACCGTTTAAGTATATACAAAGACTTAATATTAGTCTTGTTTAGCTTTCCTCTGTGTCTATTTTTTCAACTACCTTGCCAGCAGCAATCTCTCGCAGAGAAACAACAATATCCTCATTCTTGGGTGAACTCACCAAGTATTCAGATCCTTCCCGGATCTGTCTTACGCGCTTTGCCGCCATGTGTACTAATAAAAACCTGTTTGGTATCTGTTTTAAACAATCTTCTACTGTAATACGTGCCAAGGTAATACCTCCATATATTTTTGTTTTAAGGACTATGTTATTTAAGAAAATAACCCGTTATAATAGCAAATTTATTTGCTTAACCAAATTTAATTAAATTCGAAACTCGAAGCACGAAATCCGAAACAAACTCTAATTTCGAATGTTCAAATGCTCAAAACGGTTCGCATATTTCGGCGTTTGTTTTGAAAATTAGAAAATTTGATATTCGTATTTGTTTCGAGCTTCGTATTTCGATATTCGAATTTAGCCTGAACAGGACTTTCCGTTCAGGCATTATCTACCGTATTTCAACCAATTCATAACTCCTTTTCCCACCCGGAGCCTGCAGGATTATTTCATCTCCTTCTTTTTTCCCTAATATTGCTTGACCAAGAGGCGAAGAAACAGAAATCCGCCCTTTTTCTATATCAGATTCATCCGGTCCTACAAGCATATATTCAACACTTTCACCAGTATCAATATTTTCAAGAACAACTTTACAGGCAAATACGGCCCGATCCTTTGGAAGCATATCGGGAACAATGATATCCGTATTCCCCAGTTTGTATCCCAACTCGTTTATCCTACCCTCGATAAATGCCTGTCGTTCTTTGGCAGCGGCAAACTCGGCATTTTCAGAAAGATCTCCATGGGCACGTGCCTCTTCAATTGCTTTGATATTTTGAGGCCGTTTAACTGTTTTCAGATGTTCAAGTTCATTTTTCAGTGCTTCATAACCCTCTTTTGTAATAGGTATACGCTCCAATTCTTTGCTCCTGATTTACAAATACTTCTCTGCCACGATTTCTGCTATTTGAACAGCATTAGTTGCCGCACCTTTTCTGATATTATCGGCCACCACCCACATATTAATACCGTTTGGAACCGATTCGTCGTCCCGAATACGACCAACCAACGTCAAGTCTTGACCGGTTGCTTCAATAGCAAGTGGATAGATATCTTTTTCAGGATCATCAACGACTTTAATGCCGGGTGTTTCTTCTAAAAGAGTCTTTACATCTGCTGCCGAAATACTTTCCTTTGTCTCAACATTTATTGCCTCTGAATGAGCGTAAAAGACAGGCACCCGAACCGTTGTTGCCGTAATTCCAATTGAATCATCCTCTAAAATTTTTCTTGTTTCATTTACCATCTTCATCTCTTCTTTGGTATAACCGTTATCTAGAAACACATCTATATGTGGAAGACAATTAAAGGCTATTCTATGGGGATAAACATTAATTTTGTAGTCTAAGGAATTGATTATTGATCGAGTCTGATCAAAAAGCTCATCAATTGCCTTTTTTCCTGTTCCGGAAACAGCCTGATATGTTGACACCACAATCCTTTTTATTCCATACTTTTTATTGATAGGATTCAGAGGCACCACCATCTGAATGGTCGAACAGTTGGGGTTTGCGATTATCCCTTTGTTAGTGTATTCTGCAACTGCATGGGGGTTTACTTCCGGCACTACCAGTGGAACTTCAGGGTCCATCCTCCATGCACTTGAATTGTCAACGACCACGCACCCATCCTTTGCGGCAAAAGGTGCGAAATTTTTACTTGTGCCCCCACCGGCTGAAAAAAGGGCAATATCCATACCTTTAAATGAATTCTCTGTCAATTCTTCAACCGCAAACGCATCTCCCCTAAAACTAAGTTTACGTCCAACAGAGCGACGGGAGGCTAATAATTTAATCGATTTTACAGGAAAATTTCTCTCCTCTAAACAAGTTATCATCTGATTCCCGACAGCACCCGTTGCACCGGCTACGACAACATTAAATTTCTTTTCAGACACAATTACACTCCCTTTTAAATTGTAAATGGTCACAATCTTGGCTTTTGGTTTTTGTTATTTTCCGTATATAATTTGCTACGCTGTCATTCGGTTGAAATTCGCTACGCTGAAATTCAATTGTCATTATAACAACGAATTTCCACTGAATTTCGTAAGCGTTCACAGGTTCAGAGTTCTCCGTTCAGGGTTACCTCTCTTTTGTTGATCTTGCTCGTAGACCAGTCCGCCAAACGTATGGCGGGATAAAACCACGAATGCCAAAGCGGTTACATCTTGCATGAACCTCTGAACCCTGAACCTCTGAACCCGTGAACGGTTAGTGAATTTCCATTGAATAATCAACTTTCAGTCTGGCACAGAATTAAAAAAGCTCAAAATAAGACCGTTTTAAGTTTAACAATTATTTATAATATATTCTACTATAAGATCTCCGACCTCTTTTGTAGTATATCCCATCTTACCGGCTGCAACATTTTTAATGTCATGACGAAGTACTTTTTTTATCCCCTTTTCAACAAAGGAAGCAGCTTTCCGTTCACCTAATGTTTCAAGTAAAATCTGACCTGCCGAAATGGCTGCAACAGGATTTATAATCTGCTTGCCCGCATATTTGGGCGCAGATCCTCCTATGGGTTCGAACATTGAAACACCGCCGGGGTTAATATTCGCACCCGCGGCAATCCCCATCCCGCCCTGAATCATTGCCGCCAAATCGGTTATTATGTCTCCAAACATGTTATCCGTGACTATAACATCAAACCATTCCGGGTTTTTTATCATCCACATACAGATGGCATCAACATGAGCATAATCTGTCTTTATATCAGGAAACTCTTTTGCAACCTCATTAAAAGTTCTCTCCCAGAGATCAAAGGCATAGGTTAGCACATTCGTTTTACCGCAAAGGGTTAATTTTTTTTCCTTGTTACGTCTTCTGCAATATTCGAACGCATATCTTATACATCTTTCAACACCTTTTCGGGTATTGATTGACTCTTGTATCGCAACTTCATCAAGAGTTCCGAGCTTAAAGCAACCGCCTGCGCCTGCATAAAGACCTTCAGTGTTTTCACGTATCACTATAAAGTCTATATCTTCCGGTCCCTTGTTCTTTATTGGTGTATCGACTCCTTCATACAATTTAACAGGTCTTAAGTTTATATATTGGTCAAAATGAAATCTGAGTTTCAAAAGGATGCCCTTTTCAAGAATGCCGGGTTTTACATCCGGATGACCTATGGCACCCAAATAAATTGCATCTGATGCGGAAATTGAGTCGAGAACTTTATCCGGTAAAATATCTCCTGTTTTCTTATAGTGCTCGCCACCTAAGCTGTAATGTTTAAATTTTAAACTGAAATCGCATTTATTTGCTACTATTTCAAGGATTTTGATACCTTCCACAACAACTTCCGGTCCTGTCCCATCGCCCGGGATTACAGCAATTTTATATTTTTTTTTCATGATATTAGATTACCAAGAGTTTTTTTATTTTTAGTCATAAAAAGTACGAATTTAGCCCGCTTTTCTTGTATGGTTAAATATTATCATAATTCTTTCAAAATTCGG
>CAZQOH010000015.1:0-19424 GCA_964594355.1 uncultured Desulfobacterales bacterium | reverse complement strand
ATAGAATTTTTTATTTTAATAAAAATTCTTGACAATCCATTTTTTATAAATTACTAGAGTCAGACTTCAAATAAAGGTAGTGAAATATAAAATAAATATAATAATAACAACATATTAAAGGATTACTTATGGCAGTACCAAAACGAAAAACATCTAAGTCAAAGAGAGACAAACGGCGTACGCATCAAAAACTCGCAATTCCAAATTTATCTGCCTGTCCTCAGTGTGGAGAGACTAAGCTCCCACACCATGCATGTCCCAGTTGCGGAACTTACAAAGGACGTACTGTAATTAAAACCGATGAGGCATAAATATTTATGGAAGCAACCATACCTAAAACAGGAACCGCTCTTCAAGGATTAGACTCTGAATCAAGACAGATGGTTATTGAAACCGTGAGGCAGTTACAAAAGCGGCTTCTTATAAAGGATAATATTCTGGAGTTTGACAAAAAGGAAGTATTTCCTGAAGAAACGATCCGCAGAATGCTTGAGCCTGATATCGGTTTACAGCTTCTTTTTATTCCTGAAGCCTATGGCGGAATGGGGGGAGGAGCTCGAGATTCCTGTGCGGTGACTTTTGAAATGTCCAAGATATGTTTAGGAATCGCCACGGCTTTTTTTGCTATTCAGCTTGGTTCAGACCCTTTGATTGTTGGAGGTACTGAGGAGCAGAAAACAAAATGGCTTGGAGCCATTTCCGAGGGAAAGGTTCTTGTTGCATATGCCGTGACGGAACCTGGTGCCGGAAGCAACGTTGCATCTATTAAGACAAAGGCTGACCCGGTTTCAAACGATAAGGGCGAAATAATAGGGTATAAAATAAACGGAACCAAACAGTTCATATCAACCGGCGGATACGCCGATTTTATCACTCTTCTTGCGAAGACTCCGGAAGGCCCTACCTTTTTTGTCGTGGAAAAAGATACAAAAGGCTTTGAGCAGGGGAAGAGCGAAGAAAAACATGGCATCCGCGCTTCGAATACATCTCCGCTCTCTTTTACAGACGTCTTTGTTCCCATTGATAATCTTATTGGAGGTGTGCCCGGAAAGGGATTGAAGCAAGCCAACGAAGTTTTTGGATATACGAGACTTATGGTAGGCGCCATGGCTTTGGGTGCCGGTGAAGCCGCACTTGATATTGTTATCCCATATGCCAAAGAGAGGATTCAGTTCGGCTCTCCTCTTTCAGAAAAGCAGGGTTACACCCACAAGCTGGTAGTTCCGAATGCCGTGAGACTCGAAGCTGCGGGGGCTTATATGGATGAAGTTGCCATAAGATTAGATTCAGGTGAAAAGGATCTTCAGGTAGAAGGGTCGATTGCAAAATTCTTTGCGACAGAGTCTGCCAACAAAGCTTCGGACGATGCCATGCAGGCCCTTGGCGGATATGGCTATATATCCGAATATGAAGTGGAAAAGATAAAAAGGGATGTTAAGATCACCTGTATTTATGAAGGAACCAGTGAGATCCAGCAAAATATAATAAGTACATTCCGATGGAAAAAGACAAGAAAAACAAATGGCGAATATTATAGGTCCATTTGTTCTGAGATGGAAAAACTGGATAACGTCGTAAACGATGCCGGATGCAGTTTTTATGGACTTGCTGCAAAGGCCCTTAATAATACCATCATGCTGGTTCACGAAAATAAGCTTATAAAAGAGCAGTACATCATGTTTGTTCTGGCTGATATGATGACCTATGTGGAAGTCGGCGCAAGTATGGCACGCAAAGCTGTCAACCTTTCAGAAACGGGTGATCCTAAGGCAGAAAAAATCAAAGCAATGTCAAGGATTTTTGCAAATGAAGTATCTCAGCTCATTGCGCAAAATGTGTTTAAAATTCTGATGGGCACCGGGATGTTTGATCAGAAAGCCGTATCCAATTTTTTGACGACCATCTCATATGATCAGCTGGCTTACAGCTATCAAGATGTCATAAAAGATATGGATATGGTTGCGGACATATTATTTGAGAGGTGATAATGTCAGATCACAAACGTACTATAGTTGTTACTGGTGGCTCAAGAGGTATTGGACGATCAATTTGCCGCTCTTTTGCAGCGTCTGATACTTATATCTATTTCAATTATTTTTCACCAGGTGATCCGGATGCTGAAAAGGCGGCGGCTGCTGAAACGGAGAAGCTTATTTCTGAAGCGGGCGGTTCGGCAAAAAGTATGAGTGTTAACATAGCGTCAGAAAATGAAGTAACAAATTTTTTTGAAGAAATAATTGGCGAAACCGGACGGATAGATGTGCTAGTTAATAATGCAGGTATAACCAAAGATGCACTTTTAGTCCGTATGAAGGAAAAGGACTGGGATGATGTAATAAATGTAAACTTAAAAGGCGCTTTTATATGTACGCAGATTGCTGCAAAGGTTATGATGAAGCAGCGTTATGGCCGTATTATCAATATTGCTTCGGTTGTTGGTGCCAGCGGTAACGCTGGGCAGGCCAATTATGCCGCTTCGAAAGCAGGAATCATAGGGCTCACAAAAACTGTTGCAAAAGAGCTTGCCGCACGAGGTATTACGGCCAATGCAGTGGCTCCCGGGTTTATAGAAACAGACATGACTGCATCACTTCCAGATAAAGTCAAGACTGCAATGCTCGGTCAGATTCCACTGGGACGCGCGGGAAAACCTGAAGACATAGCTGCCGTTGTCGCTTTTCTTGCTTCTGAAAGTGCGGATTATATAACAGGCCAAGTAATTCATGTCAGTGGTGGCATGTATATGTGAAAGGAGGAGAAAATGTCCGTTGAAGATAAAATAAAGGAGATAATTACGGAGAAACTTAGTGTTGAGATGGATGAGATTGTGCCGGAGGCTTCTTTTGTGGATGATTTGGGCGCAGATTCACTTGACCTAGTTGAACTGATAATGACAATGGAAGAAGAATTCGATATCGATATTTCTGATGATGATGCAGAAAAAATTTTAACCGTCAAAGATGCAATTGATTATATAAACTCACATTAATTTAAATTTTAGTACCTATGTACCAGACTCTTTGTTTTTTCAGGCAGCACGCTGCCGGATTATATCACCTTTTTTCAAAAATTTCGTTTGAATAGGAGGTTTCTGTGGATAGGCGGGTCGTTATTACTGGTGTGGGTCTTGTAACGCCTCTCGGTATAGGCGTCAATGAAACCTGGTCTGCGCTATGCGCCGGGAAATCAGGTATAGCTGAGATAACAAAGTTCGATACCTCCAGCTATGATACAAAGATTGCAGGAGAGGTAAAAGATTTTCACCCTGCGGATTTTCTTCCCAAAAAAGATGCGAAGCGTATCCAGACTTTTATCGCTTTTGCTACTGCTGCATCCCGAATGGCTTTAGAAGATTCCGGTCTGGTAATCGATAGTTCCAACGAAAACCGGGTTGGAGTCTATACAGGATGTGGTCTAGGGGGGCTTCAGATTTTAGAGGAAACTGCCAGAGTTATTGAAACGAAAGGCCCAAAAAGAGTAACACCTTTTTTTATTCCTCTGATGATTGGGAATATGGCACCGGGGATGATTTCAATCCTTTTAGGTGCTAAAGGTCCTAATTCTTCAGTTGCCACAGCGTGTGCGGCAGGCACCCATGCCGTGGGCGATTCATACAAGATTATCAAAAGAGGTGGGGCCGATGCCATGATTTCAGGTGGGGTGGAGTCTGTTGTGACGCCCACTTGCATTGCAGGCTTTAGCGCAATGAAAGCATTGTCCACTCGTAATGATGAACCGGAAAAGGCGTCCCGACCATTCGATCGTGATCGCGATGGTTTTGTTGTGGGTGAAGGAAGCGGTATCCTTATACTCGAAACACTCGAAGGGGCACTTGAAAGAGGAGCCCATATTTATGCTGAAATATGCGGATACGGAATGAGTGGAGACGGATATCATATGACTGCTCCTGCTCCTGATGGGGAGGGAGCGGCAAGGTGTATTAAGGCGGCCCTTGATGACGGCGGTATTTCATATAACGAAATCGACTATATCAATGCTCACGGTACGTCAACGCAGCTTAATGATGATTATGAAACAAGCGCGGTAAAAACCATTTTTAAGGATAAAGCCCATTCGATACCCATAAGTTCAACCAAATCCATGACCGGCCATTTACTTGGCGGTGCCGGCGGCGTCGAGACGGTTTTTACGGCCCTTGCCATTCATGAAGGTATTATTCCTCCAACAATAAACCTTGATAATCCTGCCGAAGGGTGTGATCTTGATTATGTACCGCATGTTGCCCGTAAGTGCGATGTGGAGATTGCCATGAGCAACTCTTTTGGTTTCGGAGGAACTAATGCAACGCTGATTCTTAGAAAATTCCGTCATTAATTGCTTTACAATTAAACAAACCCACTCAAACCCTCTTTCCTTTCTATATTCATACAGAAAATGTTTGATAGAAAATCCATAATTTGACTCTTGATTAAGAGATATACTTTGTGATATCGCCTTTCAGAATAAATTTATTCATGAAAATAATATTTTTGTAACTACTAAATTTTCATGCCACAAAGGCACCAAGGTTATATAAATTTCTTTTTCTTTGTGTCTTAGCGGCTGAACAATAGTAAGTATTTTGAGGTTTATTTACCTAAATAGGGATGATACAATGAACGAAGACAAAACACCGATTATAATTGGAAGCGATCATGCAGCTTATCAGATGAAGGAAAAAATCAAGGCATATATAATTGAGATAGGTGTCGACATAGAGGATGTTGGTGCTTATAGTGAAGATTCGGTTGATTATCCTGATCTTGGAATCAAGGTGGCCTCCTCTATCTCAAAAGGTAAATTTAATAGAGGAGTACTCCTTTGCGGCACCGGGCTCGGCATGTCCATGGTGGCTAATAAATTTCCTCATGTCAGGGCTGCACTTTGCAATGACCTATTCTCAGCCGGTATGAGTAGACGGCACAACAATTCCAATATTCTAGTAATGGGCGGCCGCGTCATAGGAGAGGCACTTGCTATGGAAATATTAAAGGTCTGGCTTGAAACGCCTTTTGATGGAGGAAGACATCAGTTAAGAATAGAAAAATTCGACAATTTGTAATATTTTAGCCGTTTGAAAACAAAACCACTTGAAAGATAATTAAATTTAATCAACTTTCAAGCTTATTTGTATTAACCGGTATAAAAGGTCTCGATATATAAAAAATGTCAGGAAAAGACGACCGCCCTTCTTGGGAAACCTATTTCATGGATATAACGGCGCTTGTGGCAAAACGCTCCACATGCCTCCGGCGTTCGGTTGGATCTGTGATAGTAAAGAATAAAAGAATTCTTTCTACCGGGTACAACGGAGCGCCAACCGACATTAGGCATTGTACTGAAACAGGTTGTCTTCGCGAGAAATTGAATGTAGCATCGGGTGAGAGACATGAACTGTGCCGAGGTATCCATGCTGAACAGAATGCTATTATTCAAGCTGCGTCTCATGGTGTTTCCATAAAGGATGCAGCGCTTTTTTGCACGAACCTACCATGTTCCATATGCGCCAAGATGATCATCAATGCAGGTATTAAAAAGATATATTTCCAGTCAGGATATGCAGATCCCATGTCGGAAGAAATGCTCAGTGAGGCAGGTGTTGAAGTAATAAAGATAAATAGTGCCTGAACGAAAACTCCCGTTTAGGCAAAAATCCGAATATCGCCTGATCTTATAAAATGGTCGAAACTCGAAACAATATCGAATATCAAATTTTTCAATGTTCAAAACAAAAGCCTCGGTATTCGGTTGTTTAGAGCATTTGAACATTCGAATTTAGAATTTGTTTCGGATTTCGTAATTCGGATTTCGAATTTCAAAATTCAAAAATTGAGGGTTTTTGTTCAGGCATTATATAATAGTAATAAGGGAGGAGATTCATGAAGTGTCCATTTTGTGCAGAGATTAACAACAAGGTTATTGATTCCAGGTTGAGCAAGGATGGCAATGTAATCCGTCGTCGCAGGGAATGTGTTGAATGCAATAGGCGTTTTACAACATATGAAAACATTGAAGAAATACCTATTATGCTTGTCAAAAAGGATGGACGCCGTGAAGTCTTCAGCCTTGATAAAGTGCGATCGGGTATGAAAAAGGCCTGTGAAAAACTGGACATAAGCATGAATACTATCGAACAGTTCATTATAGACCTTGAACGTGATCTGAAGGAAACAGGAGAAAAAGAAATTCCTTCCCACATAATAGGCGAAAGGATCATGTCAAAACTCCATGAACTTGATGATATTGCATACGTAAGATTTGCATCGGTTTACAGGGAATTCAAAGACGTCAATGATTTTGTCGATGAACTAAAGAGACTCTTGAACAAGAAGTAAAAACATTTTAAAAAAACGTAACGGTCCCGCCACTAAGGCACTAAGGCACGAAGAAAAGATATTATAATTTTAGTGTCTTTGTGGCTGAACCATTACAAGAAAACAAAGTAATTTGCCTCAATTCTTTCATGGGATATATGGATCTGACTCCAGAATATCATGGACGATACACATTACATGAAAATTGCGCTGGACCTTGCAAAAAAGGGAGAAGGCTTCACATCTCCCAACCCGATGGTCGGTGCCGTGATTGTCAAAGAAGGCAAAGTTGTTGGAACGGGATTCCATAAAGCCCTGGGGGAGGCTCATGCTGAAGTCACAGCTATCGATGATGCTGGGGATTCTGCAAAAGGCGCAACTCTATACGTTACCCTTGAACCATGTAATCACACAGGAAGAACTCCGCCGTGTACCGGAAAGATTGTCGATGCAAACATAAACCGGGTTGTTGTCGCCATGAAAGACCCCAACCCCGATGTTAAGGGTGGCGGTATAGATTATTTAAAACAGCACGGTATAGATATTGTGCTGGGGGTTTGTAAAGATAAAGCGAAAAAGCTGAACGAAGCCTTTATAAAATATGTTGGAACAAAACGTCCATTCGTCATTATAAAATGTGCGGCTACACTGGACGGGCGGATTGCCACAAAAACAGGTGATTCCAGATGGGTCTCCGGTAAAGAATCGAGAGCCTTTGTACACAGGCTTCGTCATGCTGTGGACGCAATAATGATTGGTATTAATACCGTAAAACAGGATGATCCAAGTTTGACAACCCGTTTGAATGACCTCAAAGGTCATGATCCTTTCAGAATCATCCTTGATACCCATCTTGCAATTTCTGAAAATGCTAAAGTGTTGCGACTTAACTCTGCTTCTGATACAATAATTGTAACCGGTAATTCGATTTCAGAGAAGAAAAAGACGCAAATAGAAAATAAGCGCATACGGATTATTAAATCACCTGTAAAAGACGGTTTAATCGATCTTGATTCCCTTATGGATCGTCTGGGAGATTTTAATATAACAAGTGTTCTTATTGAAGGTGGCAGTCGCGTCATAGCAAAAGCTCTTGATGAAAAAATTGTTGACAAGATTATCTTTTTTTATGCTCCTAAAATTATGGGCGGTGATGACGGTGTGCCTGTATGCAAAGGGCAGGGCCCGGATTTAATGAAAGACTGCATCCCTGTTAAAGATATAAATGTGCGACGGTTTGGTGATGATGTGATGATTGAAGGATATATAAAGGACAGGTAAACATATGTTTACAGGCATCATAGAAGGCCTTGGCACCATTAAGAAAATACGTTCATCAGGCCGGGGGAAAAATTTTGCTATAGATGCTGATTTTCTTCTTGATCAAACGAAGGTGGGAGACAGTATTGCCGTAAACGGTGTCTGTTTAACAGCGGTTATGATTGACGGGAAACGTTTTGTTGTTGATGTATCTCCTGAAACACTTTTAAAGACAACATTCGAAAAAGCAAGGATTGGGGATCGTGTAAACCTTGAGCGTGCCCTTTGTCTTTCTGATCGGATAAGCGGACATCTTGTTTCAGGACATATCGATGATACGGGCACCGTAAAACATCGAAAAACCGTAGGTAACGCTATAATTATTACAATTGGCGTGTCTGAATCCTTGTCGCGTTATATGATTGAGAAAGGCTCGGTTGCAGTTGACGGTATCAGTCTTACCATCAATCATTGTCGGCACGACAGTTTTGATGTAAGCATTATTCCTCATACAGCCAAGCTTACAAACATCAACTTAGGAAAAATTGGAGATTCTGTTAACATTGAAACAGACATGATTGGAAAATATGTTGAGCGGTTTATTACAGGAAGAATAGGTAGTGATAAAGAAAAAGAGACCGGACATTCAGCTATAAACATGCAATTTTTAGAGAAAAAGGGTTTTCTTTAAGGTATTAGGAGACAATAACAATGCCGCATATTACAACTGAAGATGCAATAAAAGAGATAAGGGCCGGGCGTATGGTCATTCTCGTTGATGATGAAGACCGAGAGAATGAGGGCGACCTGACGATGGCTGCAGAATTAATTACGCCTGAGGCCATAAATTTTATGGCAAAATATGGACGAGGGCTTATTTGCCTTTCCATGACGGGAGAAAAGATAGATTCTCTTGATCTCCCACCCATGGTTAATAATAATACATCACGATTTCAAACAGGTTTTACCGTATCAATAGAAGCAAGACATGGTGTTACTACCGGTATTTCTGCTGCAGATCGTGCAACCACTATAATTGCAGCCTTGGCAGATGATGCCAAACCGAGTGATCTTGTCAGACCCGGGCATATATTTCCTTTAAGGGCAAAGGATGGAGGTGTTATTGTTCGTGCCGGCCAGACAGAAGGATCTGTTGATCTTGCACGTCTTGCCGGCTTAAAACCTTCAGGGGTTATTTGCGAAGTCATGGATGAAGACGGCACTATGGCCAGAATGCCGGCACTCGAAAAATGCAGCGAAAAACATGGTATCGGTATTTGTACAATTGCAGATCTTATTGAATACAGAATGCGCACGGAATCCTTTGTAAAAAGGGCTGCGGAAACAAAAATACCTACACCGAATGCAGGTGAATTCAAGGCTATTGTGTATGAAAATGATGCCGATGACTTACTTCACATTGCAATGGTAAAGGGTGAAATCGATCCAGACAAACCTGTCCTTGTCCGGGTTCATTCAGAATGCTTAACAGGTGATATTTTCGGTTCTCTCCGTTGTGATTGCGGGGATCAGTTGATGAAATCAATGGAGATGATAGATAAAGAAGGGAGCGGCGTTTTTCTTTATATCAGGCAGGAAGGCCGAGGCATCGGTCTTGTTAACAAGTTAAAAGCATATGCTCTTCAAGATCAGGGTTTTGACACTGTTGAGGCGAACGAAGAACTTGGATTCAAGGCTGACATTAGAAGTTACGGTATAGGAGCCCAGATTCTGGTAGATACCGGAGTTAAAAAGATGAGGCTTCTTACAAACAACCCAAAAAAAATGGTAGGACTTGAAGGTTACGGACTAAGTATTATTGAACAGGTTCCTATTGAAATAAAACCTAATGAATTCAATAAAGGTTATCTTGAGTGTAAGAAGCTTAAGATGGGGCATCTACTAAATATTGATGCAACACCATGAATTATTATTAACGCATCAGCCACAAAGACACTAAGACACAAAGAGAATATATATATCATAACATTATTTGTATAAGAAAAACGCATGGCAAAAAATAAATGGTGTGCAAAGCCTGAACTTAAAGTACATGATAAAAATCTCTTTACAGTTATAAATCTAAACCAGGAGGAAGATAATGCCAAAAAATCTTGAAGGAAACATTATCGCTAAAGATAAAAGGTTTGCAATTGTTGTCAGCCGTTTTAACGATTTTATTACGGATAAGCTTGTTGGCGGAGCTATTGACGCACTACTTCGTTGCGGGGCCGGTGATGATGATATTGAGATCGTGAAGGTGCCCGGTGCCTTTGAAATACCACTTGTTGCAAAAATGATGGCAAAAAAGGATAGATTTAATGCTGTTATTTGCCTTGGAGCGGTTATCCGCGGAGCGACTCCACATTTTGACTATGTTAGCGCTGAAGTATCTAAGGGGGTTGCAAAGGTTAGTATGGACTCTGAAGTTCCGGTTATCTTTGGAATTTTAACAACCGATACTATTGAGCAGGCTGTTGAGCGTGCCGGATCAAAAGCGGGTAATAAAGGATGGAATGCTGCGATGTCGGCAATAGAGATGGCAAACTTGATTGAGGTTATCGATCAGGCATAATTATGGGAGTCCGCCGCCGGTCACGAGAGCTTGCTATGCAGGTTCTTTTTTATATAGATATGAGTCGAAATGACTCGAAAGAAATGTTGGAACTATACTGTGATAACTTTTCTATTTCAAAGGAAATCCTTCCTTTCTTCCTGAAGCTGGTAAATGGTGTTGCCCACACCAGATCTGAAATTGACTCCATAATTGAACGCTTTTCCAGTAATTGGAAAATCAGCCGTATGTCTTGTGTAGATAGGAACATCATGAGGATCGCAGTATATGAGCTGCTTTTCTGTCATGATATTCCGCCAAAAGTATCCATAAATGAAGCTATCGATATAGGAAAGAAATTTGGAACTGAAGAATCGGGTGCTTTTATCAATGGAATCCTTGACAGCATAAGCATAGCGATTAAGGGAAAGGATATTGTTATCAAAGAAGAAGTTCCTTCAAACGAAACAGATTAATTAAAGCGGGATGAGCAAAGCAACTATGCTTACAAATGACAAAACCAAAAGCGCAGATTGTGGCCATTTACAGTATAAGTTCTTTCACGGGAGGATACCTTGATTATTAAAAAATTAACAGTTGGACCGATTATGGCAAACTGCTTCATTTTAGGATGCGAAGAAACCAGAGAAGCCGTTGTGATCGATCCTGGCGATGAAACAGATAGAATTCTGACAGTCCTTGAGGAATCAGATCTGAAAGTAAAATATATCATAGACACTCATGGTCATTTTGACCACGTAGGGGGAAATAAAAAATTAAAAGATATAACTGGAGCAGATATTATGATTCATGTTCTTGATGCGCCTATGCTAAACCATCTTTCAGCAAGTGCAGCTGCCTGGGGTTTCTCAGCAGATGACTCTCCGTCGCCTGATAAGATCTTAGAAGAAGGCGATACAATTACTTTTGGAAACATCACATTAAAAGTAATTCACACTCCCGGCCATTCACCTGGTGGCATTTCACTTTACACGGATGGGTATGTTTTTGTGGGAGATACACTTTTTGCAGGTTCAATCGGACGAACCGACTTTCCTGGTGGAGATTATAAAACCCTGATATCCAATATACGGAACAAACTTTTTGTGCTTGGGGATGATGTGCAGGTTTTTACAGGGCATGGCCCTGAAACCACTATCGGTAAGGAAAAGAGATTCAATCCTTTTGCAGGAGAGCGGGTAGCTATTTAGTGTCTGAACGAAAAGTCCCGTTCAGGCAAAAATCCGAATATCGCCTGATCTTATAAAATGGTCGAAACTCGAAACAATATCGAATATCAAATTTTTCAATGTTCAAAACAAAAGCCTCGGTATTCGGTTGTTTAGAGCATTTGAACATTCGAATTTAGAATTTGTTTCGGATTTCGTAATTCGGATTTCGAATTTGAAAAATCAAATATCTGCAATCTACAATCACTTGGTTCCAGCCCCTCCGGATTAGGAAACGACATCTGTTTTATATTCTATGCCCTGGCGTTTTAAAATATCGTAATAAATCATAATCTGCTTAATATATTTTATAGGTTCTCTTCCGCGGCAGTATCCATATGTGGCATTTTTATAATATTTACGATATCTTAAAAGTGGTAAGGTTTGTTCTAGTGAAGACCATTTGTTAGGATTAAGATTCATCTTTTTAGCCAGATTTCGTGCATCGAATATATGCCCCTGACCTACATTATAGGCGGCAAGGGCTATAAATAAACTGTCTGAATCATCTGTTTTATTGAAATGATTGTAAAGATTTCTAAGATGCTTTACTCCCCCATTAATGTTTTGCACCGGGTTAAAAATATCTTTTACACCAAGGCTTTTGGCTGTAGAAAAAGTAAGTTGCATAAGGCCATAGGCACCGGCATGACTTTTAGCTCTAGGGTTGAAATGGGATTCCTGGTACACTTGGGCTGCTATCAACCGCCAGTCAAAGTCATGTCTGTACGCAGCTTCCTTTATTAATGGTTTATATCGTGGAAGTCTGGTTTTAATTCTCTTGTGAAATGTTCTTAGATCAACATAATCGAAAATATCGACATTAGCATAGTATTTGTTGTAAATTTCAGCATATTTTCCGTTTTTATGTATTTCCTTAAAAAAGGAATTGATACGTTCAAGAATCTTTTTAGCCTTAGGATTAACAGCCCAGCCTAAATATTCCTTTTCGCTTATTGGACCTGCTGAAATTGCTTTTGGATAATATCTCCTGTTTAATAAAGCAATATTACTATCGGCAATCGTAGTTTCAATATCTCCCTCCGCCACCTGACGAATCAGTTCCTCCGTGGCTATATCGTCGTGCAACTTAATTATGATATCAATTCCATCTTCCTTGAGAGCTTCAAGCCGTTCCTGGTAGGATGTATCTTTTCTGATATGCACGGGTATGCCTGCAAGATCTTCGGCGCATTTTATTTTCAGATTGTTCCTGTGAACGATTATGTGCTGCTGGACGGCCATATATCCATCTGAGAAAGAAATGTGTTTTTGCCTTTTAGGAGTTATAGTCATACTTGCAGCAATAAAATCTCCTTTTCCATTTATTATGTCAGGAATCATTTCCTCCCATTTTTGAGCAATTTTAACCTTCAGTTTTACTCCAAGATAATCTGCAAAAGCTTTTGCAAGATCATACTCAAAGCCCATATCCTGGTCTCGGTAGAAATAGTAACAGTGGGCATTGTTACGGGTGATAACCGTAATTTCACCGGCTTCTAAGATATCCTCAAGAGTATTGAACTTAGGTGCATTTTCACATCCAGATAAAAATAGAGGAAAAAGAAATAAAAGGACTATTATTTTCTTTACTAAATTCAAAATATTGACTCTTTTTGTTTCTTTTATGAAAAGAGACCTTTGCAAAATGTTGGGCCTAACGCAGGCACTTTAGTGCATTTTTTCAAACCGTAAGACGCAACCGACAGCGCTGTTTGGGCAAAAGGGAGAGTTCTGCAAAGGTCTCGAAAAGTAACTAAAACGCTCCCAGCTGACAGTTACTTATTTTCATATCCATTGCTTCGCAGGTGAAACTTACTGTCATCTTGCGGACATTAAATCGGGATGCAACATCCCACGCACTTTTGCATGGGAGCTTGCCGTTAACCAGTGTGCCGCAGATTGCATCTTTTAAGTCCTTATCAACAGAATTTTGAGGTTTTACAATCTTTTTCTTTGGTTTATAGCCGAACAATCCAAGCTGGCATTTAATAAGTTTGAAATTTAACAGATCAAGGTTTATTCCGATTTCAGCGGTTGAAACCTTTAAATCCTTTGCAATCTCAAATGCAACAGAACAGGAAAGCTCATCGTTTTTAGCACATTTTAAGATTTTATCTTTAATTAAACTGTTAGCCTTTACATCAGATCCGTGTTTTTCTCTAAATTCTTTATCTTTGTTTTGAGACATTGTTTACCTTCCTTATTGACCATTAATCTATACATAATATTAATATTGCCACGAATATAACATCCTCGTGTCCTTCGTGGTGAGATAAGAAGATTTTTTGCAGAATAAAACGCTAATGAGGAACTCGTAAAAAGCCTTTTAACAACGATGAAAAATCTTACTCAGAAATTATCTATTTGACTAACAGATGATTTCTCTTTATTCAAGAATAATTTGGAATTAAATTGCCTCTAGCCCGCTTTTCTCACAAACTAAAAGGTTACTAAAAATTGGAATTACAGGTGACAGTAGTTTTGTAATTGTTTTTCCCTAAAATTTACAGTATGAATAGTGTCTGAACGAAAACTCCCGTTCAGGCAAAAATCCGAATATCGCCTGATCTTATAAAATGGTCGAAACTCGAAACAATATCGAATATCAAATTTTTCAATGTTCAAAACAAAAGCCTCGGTATTCGGTTGTTTAGAGCATTTGAACATTCGAATTTAGAATTTGTTTCGGATTTCGCAATTCGGATTTCGAATTTCAAAAATCAAAAATTGAGGGTTTCGTTCAGATACTATATAGTGTATTCGTAAAGATTAAAATATGACTTTTATGAATAATAGCTACACATTATGCCTTTTTCTATAAAACGAAAAAAAACACAATCAATAATCGTCGGGAATGTAAAAGTAGGCGATAATGCTCCTATTACCGTCCAATCCATGACAAATACACTTACCCAGGATGTTCCGGCCACAGTTTTGCAGATAAAGAGATTAGAAAAAGCAGGGTGTGAAATTGTGCGTGTTGCTGTTCCTGATGAAGAAGCAGCTGCATCGATTACTTCAATAAAGGGAAAAATATCTATTCCCATTATAGCAGACATACATTTTGACTACCGCCTGGCGATAATTGCAGCAAGAGCCGGAGCTGACGGTCTTAGGATAAATCCCGGGAATATAGGGAGTAAAAGAAAAGTAAAGTCTGTTGTTGATTGTGCAAAGGAGTTTAATATTCCTATTCGAATAGGGATTAATTCGGGCTCCCTTGAAAAGGATATATTGAAAAAATATAATGGTGCAAGTGCAGAAGCCATGGTTGAAAGTGCCATAAGGAATATCGAATTATTAAAGTCATTGGACTTTCACCAAATAAAGGTTTCAATAAAGGCATCTGATGTAAACCGCACTGTAAATGCCTATATGCTTCTTTCCTCAAAGACTGATCTTCCACTTCATGTTGGTGTGACAGAGGCAGGAGCGCTTTTTCCCGGTGTCGTAAAGTCTGCCCTCGGTATTGGGATGCTTTTAGCAGAGGGTATCGGTGATACGATTCGTGTATCTTTGACACGAGATCCTGTTGAAGAGGTGAGGGTAGGGTTCGAGATCCTTAAAGCCCTGGGTATTCGCATGCATGGACCGGAAATCGTTTCTTGCCCTACCTGTGGACGCTGTAATATCGATCTGTTTGATATTGTTGAACGTGTAGAAAAGGCACTTTTGTTAAAACCCTTGCCTATCAAGCTTGCCATTATGGGTTGTATCGTAAACGGGCCTGGAGAAGCAAAAGAGGCGGATATCGGTATTGCAGGCGGTGATGGTACAGGAATACTTTTTAAAAAAGGAAAGGTTGTAAAAAAATTTTCTCAAGATAAACTGGTTGATGTTTTACTGGATGAAATTGAGAAATGGAATGGTTGAATTGATACGAAAGGAGAAATATGTTGAAGCAGACAAAAAATGCAATATCTCCCACAAGGGCTGAAGATTATCCGGAATGGTATCAGCAGGTGATTAAAGCCTCGGATCTAGCCGAACGATCTCCAGTAAGAGGTTGTATGGTGATAAAACCGTGGGGTTATGCGCTTTGGGAAAATATCGTTCGTATAACAGATGAAATGTTCAAGGCAACAGGGGTTAAAAATGCATATTTCCCGCTTTTTATACCGCTCAGTTTCCTTGAAAAAGAGGCTGAACATGTCGAAGGCTTCGCAAAGGAGTGTGCTGTTGTTACACACCACAGACTTGAAAAAGGCCCTGACGGGGGTCTTGTGCCGGCGGGATCACTTCAGGAACCTTTGATCGTGCGACCAACGTCTGAAACGATTATTGGGGATGCATTCTCGAAATGGGTTAGTAGCTATCGCGATCTTCCATTGCTGATCAATCAGTGGGCAAATATAGTCAGATGGGAAATGCGAACCCGGATATTTTTAAGAACCAGTGAGTTTTTATGGCAAGAAGGGCATACAGTACATGCTAACAAAGAAGAAGCAATCGAAAGAACCCATATGATGCTTGATGTTTATCAAAAACTTGCGGAAGATTACCTTGCCATGCCCGTTATCAGCGGGAGAAAGACACTAGCGGAAAGATTCCCAGGGGCGGTTGATACTTTGTCTATAGAAGCAATGATGCAAGATAGAAAGGCGCTTCAGGGCGGCACATCGCATTTTTTGGGTCAGAATTTTGCCAGGGCGTCTGAAATAAAATTTCAGTCTGCTAAAGAAACGGAGGAATATGCCTGGACAACCTCATGGGGTGTATCAACCCGTCTGATTGGTGGAGTTATAATGACCCATGGTGACGATGATGGTATTATCCTGCCTCCAAAAATTGCATCTTCCCATGTTGTTCTTATACCCATTATTAGAAAGGCTGAGGACAGATCAAAGGTAATGGAATTTACCGAGAGTCTGGCAAAGGAATTGAGAGAGCAATACTACTACCACAGAAGGCTTGAAGTGGAGATTGATGACCGCGATACCGGGGGTGCAAGAGGATGGGACTGGATCAAAAAGGGGATACCTTTGCGTGTTGAAATCGGTCCTAGAGATATTGCCGATAATTCCGTATTTGTTGGAAGAAGGGACAGGGGGCATAAAGAACAGGAGTCAATAAAAAGGGATCTTTTTGTTGGGGAGATAACAAATATTCTGGATGAAATACATAAGACTATTTTTAAACGTGCCTTATCATACAAAGAAGAGAATACCATAACAATTGAAAATAACAAAGAATTTTATGAATTTTTTACCCCGGTGAATAAGGTAAAATCTGAAATCCATGGAGGGTTTGCATTAGCCGACTGGTGTGAATCAGGTAAATGCGAGTCAAAAATAAAGGATGATCTTGCTGTGACGATTCGATGTATTCCGTTTGATAGTAAAACTGAAAAAAGGGAGTGTATTTGCTGCGGCAAACAGGGGAGTAAGCGAGTGGTATTTGCAAAGGCTTATTAAGAGACCTTTGCAAAACGCCCCCTTTTGCAAAGATCCCTATTACTACTAACTACTAACTTCCGACAATTATTCAATTAAATGATCAGAATCAACGATATAGTAGAAAAGGTTGCCGAGAACAACCCTGGCGAAAATTTGGATATTATAGATCGAGCATATATTTACTCGGCCAGGGTTCATGATGGACAGGTTCGGCTATCCGGAGAACCTTACCTTTCTCACCCTCTTGAAGTAGCCGGTATTTTGGCAGACATGAAACTCGATGCTCAAAGTGTTGCTGCCGGTCTTTTACATGACGTGATCGAAGATACACATGTAACCCCTGAAGAATTAGGAGATATGTTCGGTAAAGAAATTTTACACATTGTATCGGGTGTGACAAAGCTGAGCAAACTCCCCTTTCAAACTTCGCAGGCTTGGCAGGCGGAAAGCCTCAGAAAGATGCTTCTTGCCATGGCAGATGATATACGTGTCATATTAATCAAGCTTGCCGACCGACTTCACAACATGAGAACAATACAGTTTCATAAGGATGATAAAAGAAAAATAACTTCCCAGGAAACCCTTGATATATATGCACCCATTGCAGCTCGTCTCGGTATTTACTGGATAAAAGAGGAGCTTGAAGAAATTGCCTTTATGAATCTTCATTATACGGAATATTCTAAGATGAAAAGCCGTATCAGCAAAGAGAAAGAAGAGGGAGAAAAATATATAAAAACTGTTAAAGGCTACATAGAAAAAAAGATGGATGAAGCTAATCTGAAATGCAAGGTTTTAGGCAGATATAAGAGTTTAAACAGTATATACCAGAAAATGATTACTCAAAACCTTGAGTTTAAAGACATTTACGATATTGTAGCCTTTAGGATAATCCTCGATACAATACCCCATTGCTATGAAGCTTTGGGGCTTTTGCATGCTTTGTGGAACCCCATTGATATTAAATTCAAGGATTATATTGGACGTCCCAAATCAAATATGTATCAGTCTCTTCATACTACAGTCATCGGACCTTATGGTGAACGCATGGAGATACAGATTAGGACCTGGGAAATGGAGAAGGTGGCAAAATCCGGTATTGCCGCTCACTGGAGCTATAAAGAAGGTAAACCAATCGATGAGGATTTAAGTAAAACATTTACATGGATTCAGAATTTGGTGGAAGAACAGAAAAATTTCGGGGACCCTGCTGAATTTCTGGAAAATGTGCGAATAGATCTTTTTCCCGAGGAAGTATATGTCTTTACACCTCAAGGAGAGATTAAATCACTTCCAAAGATGGCAACACCGGTTGACTTTGCTTATTTAATTCACACCGAAGTTGGAAATCAGTGTACAGGGGCTAAAGTAAATGGACGTATGGTCTCACTTCGATATGAATTGAAAACCGGAGATATAGTTGAAATTATAACAACAAAAAATCATCCCCCAAGTAAGGATTGGCTGGCATTTGTTAAAACAGTTAAGGCCCGTTCCAGGATAAGACAGTGGGTTAAAATTCAGGAAAAAGAACGAAGCATTACCCTTGGCCGTGATATGTGCGACAAGGCTTTTCGTAAGCACCGTCTAAATTTTAATACATTGTTGAAATCAGAAGAATTTGGAAAGGTTGTTGAGCATTTTGGCTTTAAAACCAGAGAAGATCTGATTGCAAATGTCGGGTATGGTAAAATAACACCCTTGCAGATCATAAGACAGCTTTTTCCTAAATCTGAGGAAGAAAAAGATGATGAATCGATAATTAACAAAATTATTGACCGTGTCCGAAAGAAAAAGACCAAAACAGGCGTGGTTGTTAAAGGTATTGATGACATGCTTGTAAAATTTGGTAAATGTTGTAAGCCGGTACCCGGTGATTTGATAAAGGGTTATATTACCCGCGGGCTCGGTGTTACGGTCCACCGATTAAATTGTGTAAATATTCTGAAAACGAGTCCTGAAAGGCAAATTGAGGTAGAATGGATAAAGGATACTGCAGAAACATTTCCTGTAAAGATTCATATCTATTCCTATGATAGAGTAGGATTATTGGCTGATGTTGCAGCCAATATAAGCAAAAATGAAGCTAATATAATTAATGCAAATTCAAAAACCTCAGAAGACAAAACAGTCGAAATCTTTTTTACCATTACCGTTGAAGATACCGACCATTTAAAAAGAGTTTTATCAGATATTAAAAAGGTAAAACTTGTTCAGGAAGTAAAAAGAATAGGTTAGGGCACTATCTAGTGCCTGAACGAAAACTCCCGCTCAGGCAAAAATCCGAATATCGAAACTCGAAACAATATCGAATATCAAATTTTTCAATGTTCAAAACAAAAGCCTCGGTATTCGGTAATCGTTCACTGATCACTTCAACTTATGGTGATTTAACTACAAAACCCGATTTTATACATTTTGTACAAACCGCCATTTTCTTGACCCCTCCTTTATGGATAGTCCTCACCCTTTGAAGATTTGGATTGAAACGGCGTTTTGTTACATTATGGGCGTGACTTATATTATGACCCGCCATGGGTTTTTTCCCGCATATTTCACATATTTTTGACATGATTATTGCTCCTTATATACCTCCGGTATTATTAATACGATTCGAGACCTTTGCAAAACGCCCCCTTTTGCCCAATTTCTGCGTTAGGCTCAACAT
>CAZQOH010000014.1:0-19637 GCA_964594355.1 uncultured Desulfobacterales bacterium | reverse complement strand
AGTTTTGAAAATTTGAATTTATGTCATTCGAATTTGTTTAGAATTTCGATATTCGAATTTCGGATTTCCCCGTCTCTGATAAGTGGATTAAATATAACCATTTTTACGACATTTCATTTTGCCAATTTGGAATACAGAATTTATGAGACGGGGCACTAGTGGGGGGGAACGAATGATTCGGTCAAATCCTGAGGAAATAATCAGAAAAACCATGGCTAAGTTTGTGGATAATGAAGTCATTCCCATAGCAAGGGAGCTGGATGAAAAAGGCGAATTCCCGGAAGTCTTGTTCAAAAAACTTGCTGATATGGGAATCCTGGGGATCAGGTACCCGAAAAAGGTAGGCGGGTCCGCTGGAAATACAACTCTTTACTGTATTGCCATGCAGGAATTGGCCAGGGGTCTTATGAGTTTGGCTGCTACTGTGGCCATGCAGTGTCTCATGGCCACAAACGGGCTCTATCTCTATGGTACAAAAGAGATGCATGAAAAATTTCTTCGCCCGGCTCTAAAAGGAGATAAAATTGGCGCATTTCAGCTTACAGAGCCGGATGCAGGTTCTGATCTTGGTGCTGTGAAGACAAGGGCTACCAGGACCAGAGACGGATATGTCATTAACGGTATGAAAACCTGGTCAACAAGCGGTCCAAAGGGGGATTTTCATACAGTTCTCTGTCAGACAGATCCGGATAAAGGATTAAAGGGGCTCGGATTTTTCCTGATCCCAAGTGACACACCTGGTTTTTCCCATAGTAAAAAATTTGATACGTTAGGAACAAGGACTTCATCACTCTCGGAGATTTATTTCAATAATTGTCATATTCCTTCTGAATACAGATTGGGAGAAGAGGGGAGAGGGCTTAATGTTCTATTGACCATCCTGGCAGAAATTAGAGTTATGACTGCTTCCCTGGCTTTGGGTCTGCACCGGGCGGCCATGGATGACTCAATAAAATATTGCAAAGAGCGAATAGCATTCGGCAAACCTATTGCACGATACCAGCTTATACAGGCAAAAATTGCAAACATGGCGGTAAATTTGGAGGCCGGTAGTCTCATGGTCGACAAGGTTACCCACCTGATTGATAAAAAAGTTCCATGTTTGAATGAGGCCACTATGGCCAAATATTTCACGGTTGAATCTGCATGCAAAACATCAGATGAAGCCATGAGAATTTTTGGGGGATATGGCTATTCAATGGAATATCCTGTCCAGAGATATTACAGAGATAATCGTTTCCTATTATACGGCGGAGGTACACATGAGGTTCTGCAAACAACCATTGCCAGAGAAATATTAAAAAAATAGTAACCGTGAACCTCTGAACAAATGATAGTCTCATAAAAAGTCTTTTGCGAAATTATCAAGATTGAAGGTTTGAAAAAAGGAAATGCGGATGGAAATCAAGGCTGAGTTCAAAAATGTGGGCATAGAGCCTATTAAGGGCTTACCTGTAAGAAAGTCAATGGGTCAGTACGTTTTTGAAAATCTCAAAAAGACCATTATCTCCGGAAGAATTTCCCCTGGTCAACGTCTTATAGAAAGTCGAATTGCAGATGCCCTTGACATAAGCAGAACACCGGTAAGAGAAGCGATTCATAAACTTGAACGTGAAGGATATCTAAAGAAACTGCCGCGGGGCGGTTTTGCAGTTTTGGGTATGTCCCGGAAGGATATCGAAGAGACATTCGGTATCCGGAGTGTTCTTGAGAGTTATGCAGCAAGACTTGCGGCCATTAAGCATAAGGAAGAAGAACTGGAGCCTTTAGAAGCTAAAGCCGAAAAATACTTAGTGTGCCTGAACCGAGGAGAGATGGATGCACTGCCGAAAATCAACACTGAATTTCACGATTTACTCTATGTCATGAGTAGAAGTCCGAAATTGGAGAAAATGATCAGTGACCTCAAAGATCAGATTTATCGATTCAGACAGATAATACTGAAAAATAAAAAAATGGCAATAAAGAGCCACAAAGATCACAAATTAATGTTAGAGTCCATCAGAAAACGGGATGCGGATGGTGTGGAAAAGTTGGTCAGAGAGCATATTTTGAGAGGTAAGAGCGCCGTACTACAGGAATTTGATAAACAGGGAAAATAGCTTTGGCATTGGACTCAACTTGTATCTATACTGTAAACGGCCATCTCCTCGTTTTTAGATTTTATCATTTACCATAACCACATCCATCATGGAGGACATTAGATATGGTTGAAAGAAAAATACGGATTCTTGTAGCCAAACCGGATTTGGACGGTCATGATCGTGGTGCTAAAGTCGTGGCCCTGGCGTTGCGAGACGCAGGAATGGAAGTTGCATATTCCGGACTGCATCAGAGTATAGATCAGATCGTAAGTACGGCAATTCAAGAGTCTGTGGATATTATTGGTCTCAGTATTATGACGGGTGCACATCTTCCCATTTGCCAAAAACTTATTAAAAGGATGCAGGCGGAAGAGATGGAAAATGTTCGTATAATCGTAGGGGGAGTCGTACCCAAGGATGACATCCCAAAGTTAAAAGAGATGGGTGTTCAGGGCGTCTTTCCCGGTGGTACCTCATTCGATAAAATTGTTCAGTCGATTCGGTCTTTGTTTTAATTGGAGGTGTTTAATGGGAATTGCAAGGTATATTAAGGACGAAAAAGATTCCATTAAGAAAGTAATTTATCAATCAGGCATTCATGTTGAGCCGGTGTATGGCCCAAAAAACCTCGAAGAAGTTGGTTTTGACTATAAAAATGACCTTGGAGACCCGGGTGAATACCCTTTCACACGTAATATACATCCTTTGGGATACCGCAGCAGAGCTTGGACTACCCGGCAATATACGGGATTTGGAACACCGGCTGAGACAAATCAGCGATTTAAATACATGATTGCACATGGCCAGACGGGATTGAACGTGGCCTTTGATTTACCCACTCAAATGGGTCTCGATTCTGATGATCCAAAATCGGCGGGTGAAGTGGGACGTGTCGGAATGGCCGTGGATTCCCTTCGCGACTTTGAGATTGCTTTTCAAGACATCCCCTTTGACAAGATCGGTTCGGGATTGACCATCAACGCCAATGCTTCAGTGATGTTGGCTATGTACCAGGCAGTGGCGGAGAAATTCGGGTATACCAAAGAGACCATCAGCGCAACCCCGCAAAATGATATTCTTAAAGAGATGATTGGTCGAGGGGCATGGATCTTCCCGGTGGAACACGGTGTTCGCCTGGTGGGTGACACCATTGAATATGCCGTGAAAGAACTTCCGCGATGCAACCCTGTTAGTATTTGTGGCTACCATATTCGTGAATCAGGCGCCACACCGGTTCAGGAAATTGCGTGTGCATTTGAAATTGCCAAGGCCTATATCGAGAATGTAATGGATAGAGGTTTAAAGCCTGAAGATTTTGTAGGACGATTTTCATTTAATTTGAATGTTTATGGAAACTTCTGGGAACAGATTGCCAAATTTAGAGCGGCTCGAAAGCTCTGGGCAAAGATTTTAAGAGAGGAATACGGGGTTCAGGAAAAGAAAAAACTTTTCTTAAGAGGTCTATTTGGAGGTGGCGGAAGCGGCCTGACAAAGGATCAACCGGAAAACAACATTATACGAAGTGCTTATTATGCCCTGGCGGCGGCTCTTGGCGGGGCGCAAACAACCGCGCTGTGCTCTTTTGACGAGGCCTATACTATTCCCACTCCCAGGGCGGCTCTTTTATCACTTCGAACTCTAGAAATCCTCATGGAGGAGGTTGGATTGCGTGATACGGTTGACCCTCTTGCCGGATCATATTTTATTGAGACGCTAACCAAGCAGATGGAGGAAAAAATATTAGAAGAGATGAAGCGGATACAAGAAATGGGTGGTATGATTAATGCCGTGGCAAAAGGATATATACAGCGAGAAGTGGCCAAACAGGCTTATGAATTTGAAAAAGGGCTCCAGAATAAGGAGGTCATTAAGGTCGGAGTCAATAAATATACAGAGGGGGATCATCCTGAAGTGGAACTACATGAATACAACGAGGCGTGGGCTGACGAGCAGATTGCCGGTCTCAAGGAGCTTAAACGTACACGCGATGGAAATGCGGTGTCTCAAATGCTGAAAAAGCTGGAGCAGGCAACGCGTGACGGGAAAAACGTTATGCCTGCACTTGTGGAATGTTGTAATGTTTATGCAACAGTGGGAGAGATGACCGGCGTTTTTCAAGACATCTTTGGCGTGTGGGATGAACCGAGTATCTTTTGATTCAGACATCGTCAAATAGTTGAGTAGTTAAGTGGTTGAGTAGGAAAAAGATTTATAATTAAATCACAATGTTAATATTTGTAAACTGTTGCATGCCCAATTTTTTTGAAAACGGTTATTATTCTTATCATTACAACTACTTAACCACTCAACTATTCGACGACTTAACGAGATCTGAAGTCGGAATGGGGAATAAAAATTGGAAGCTGATAAGCAAAAAATTAAAGAGGAAAGAAAAAAGGCTGAAGACGAAAAAATGAATCTCGAAACAAACTTATTTCGTTTGGGATGTGACATTGGCGGCACATTTACCGATTTCGTGCTTGTCAACAGTACTACCGGGGAGTTCCAAACAAATAAATGTCTCACCACACCAAAAGATCCATCAGATGCCGTGGAACATGGTATTCGACAGTTACTCGATCGCACACCTCATCTTATGACAAAAATCGATGAGATTATACACGGTACAACCCTTGTTATTAATGCAATTATCGAGAGAAAGGGAGCTCAAACAGGATTGATTACCACAAAAGGCTTTGCTGATGTACTCGAATTGGGCAGAGAGATAAGATACGACGCATATGATATATTTTCTGAATATCCGGAGCCGCTTGTTCCAAGATTCCTTCGTATGGAAGTTAATGAAAGGATTACCAGCGATGGCAGAGTGATCAAGGAGATGCATCCCGAAGAGGTGGAAAAGGTTCTAGATAAGTTGTTGGATTTGGGAATTGAGTCTTTAGCTATATGTCTTATCAATTCATACGAAAATCCGGTTCACGAGATAAAGATTAAGGATATAGTTCAAAAAAGGGCTTCTGAGCTTTCTTTATCTACTTCATTTGAAGTATTGCCTCAGATTAGAGAGTATGAAAGGACGTCCACTACGGTTACAAATGCCTATGTTAAACCGATCACTGCAATGTATTTGCATAAGCTTTCCTCTCGGTTGGAATCTCTTGGGTTTAAAGGAAAGCTGTTTATTATGCTCTCTTCCGGAGGCATAACATCGGTGGAAACCGCTAGTGAATTTCCGGTGCGAATTATCGAGTCCGGCCCCACAGCTGCGGTGATAGCATCCCAGTATTTTGGAAGGATGTTTCAGATTAAAGATATTTTCTGTTTTGATATGGGAGGGACGACTGCCAAGTCCTGCCTTATTCAGAAGGGCCAAGCAGGTCTGGTCTCTACTTTTGAGGTGGGCCGAGTACAAAGATTTAAAAAAGGAAGTGGTCTTCCGATACAGGTACCTGTGGTGGATTTGATGGAGATCGGCGCAGGAGGGGGGAGTATAGCGAGGATTAATAAAATGGGGCTTCTTCAGGTAGGCCCGGAAAGCTCCGGTGCTGATCCCGGACCAGCCTGTTATGGTCAGGGAGGAGATGAACCGACAGTAACTGATGCTGATCTTGTTTTGGGTTATTTAGATCCAAATTACTTTTTGGGCGGAACCATGAAACTTGACAAAGAGGCGTCTCAAAAAGCAATCAAAGAAAAGGTTGCTCAACCGCTCAATACTAAATTAATGGAAGCAGCCTTTGGTATCCACGACCTAATTAATGAAACTATGGCTTCTGCTGCGAAGACGCATATTGCGGAAAAGGGCGGAAACCCAAATATTATTACCATTTCCGCTTTTGGCGGCGCCGGACCTGTTCATGCTTACGGATTGGCTAGGAAAATTGGTGCCCCTCGTATACTTGTTCCTCCGCTGGCAGGGGTTGGTTCCGCTCTGGGTTTTTTCACCGCACCAATTGCCTTTGATTTGTCCAGGAGCCACATAGTGAGCCTAGATGAAGCGGATTTTGAGGAAATTGAACGCCTATTTAGCGAACTTGAACATGAAGGGGCGGCAATACTTAAAGAGGCAAAAAAAGGAAAGACATTACAATTTGAACGTTCTATTATGATGCGATTTGTGGGCCAAGGTGCAGAGACCGATCTCCCAATTGAAAGAAAGCCTTTTAGCCAATGGAAAAAAGAGGAAATAAGAAGCCTTTTCGATGATATATACAAGGGACTGTATGGTAGAACCTATTTAGAGACACCGGTTGAATTTGTTACTTTTAAAGTAAGAGCCGGTCTGCCGGAACGCCCGTTACACATTCCCTTACTGGAACAGAAAGAGGGGTCTTTAAAAGATTGCATTAAAGGAGAACGCCAGGCCTTTTCGCTCATTCAAAAGGAATTTATTCCCTTTAAGGTGTATGATAGATACCGACTATTTTCAGGCGCTATTCTGGAAGGCCCGGCCATCATTGAAGAGAGAGAATCAACGATCGTCATCGGAGAAGATGCCCAAGGTTCGGTGGATGAATATGGATTTGTGTGGATCAATCTGATTGACGATTGAATATTGAATATTGAAGATTTTAATTACAGAGCTAAAGACCCAAGCACGAACACGGGGAAAACCCTCAATTATCAATTCAAAGGAATAACTCATGGGAAATAATAGTGGAATGGAAAAACATACAAAATCCAAAATCGAAAATCGAAAATCGAAATTTGATCCCATTACGCTGGAAATCCTTTGGCAGAGGCTGATCTCCATTATTGATGAAGCAGATGCTTCCGTTGCCCGTACCGCATTTTCAAGTCTTCTTCGAGATGCACATGACTATACTTGCATGTTTACAGACAGCCGGGGGCAAGAGCTGGTTCAGGGAACCTTCTGTACACCGGGTCAGGCCGGAGCTATGGCCCTTGGCGTTAAGAAGGTTATACGATCTATTCCTCTGGATCAGTACCGGAAAGGGGATGTCTTTATTGTGAACGATCCATGGCTTCTGGCAGGCCATTTGAATGATGTTTGTGTTTTAAGCCCCATATTTTATAAGGACAGACCGGTTGCTTTTACAGCCTGCGTTTTCCACCACTCGGATATCGGAGGTAGGGTCTCATCGGACAATCGTGAAGTTTACGAAGAGGGACTTTTTATTCCGCTTCTGAAGCTTTACGATGCGGGTGTTCCCAACGAAGCTGTCATTAACATGATACGATGGAACGTCAGAACACCGAAAGAGGTGATCGGAGATATCCATTCGCAGGTTGCCGCGAACCATGTATGTTCAGAGAAAATCGTTGAGATGATGGAAGATGAAGGGCTGGATACACTTGATGATATGGCCGATGAGATCATAAGCCGAACTGAAAAGAGCATGAGGTTGTCCATCGCCAAGATCCCGGAAGGCGTGTATCCTTACGAAGGGGTTATTGAGGGGACGGGTGAAAGAGAAGACATTACCATTCGCCTGTCGGTAAAAGTACAAAAAGACGATATTCTTGTAGATTTTACCGATACATCTCCTCAGGTGAACTGGGGAGTAAACGTAGTATATAACTTCACCTATGCTTATGTATTTATGGCAATCAAGAGCGCCTTTGATCCGGACATCCCTATTAATGAAGGCGCCATCCGTCCGATAAAAATGACGGCTCCAAAAGGATCGGTTGTTAATTGTAATTTTCCGTCCGCCGTTGCCGCCCGTATGCAAGTCGGACATTTTATGACCGAAATGGTCTTTAAAGCCCTTTCAGGGGCGATGCCCGATAGGATTATTTCCGAAAGCGGCGGAACACCCGCACAGACCAATATATTTTATGGGAAAAGACATAGCGGGAAAACGTGGCACACCATGATAATCCGGGGAGGAGGAATGGGAGCCGGCGGCAGAATGGATGGCCATCATTGCGCCATCTTCCCGGCCAATGGTGCAAACACACCAGTGGAAATTCTTGAAAGTGATACACCTCTTATCATGGAGGCTCGTGAACTTGTTTGTGATTCCGGTGGGCCCGGCAAGATGCGTGGCGGTCTCGGCAGAAGGATGGTGATACGGGTTCCGGACGATGAATATGCCCCCCTTCCACCCACGATCATAGCAATTCAGGCGGGGCGCTTCCGATACGCGCCACAAGGGATATTTGGAGGGAGTGAAGGGGCAAAAGCACAATTTCTTCATAATGATGAACCTGGTGACCCAAGCGGTCTGACTTTTTGTGAAACGGGAGATACGGTTTCTTTTTATAGTGCGGGAGGTGGAGGATATGGAAACCCCTTTGAGAGAGATCCGGAAGATGTTGCAAAGGATGTACTTTACGGATATGTGAGCATAGATAAAGCTCTGAAAGCATATGGGGTAGCCCTTGACCCGGATACCTTAAAAGTTGATCTCAAAGAGACTGAAATACTACGCGCTGCACGTTAATAGAAAATAGAAACAGAAAAGGATTAAAGATATAGGGAGTGGAAGAATGAAAAAGACTTTTATGTCACCCTTTAAGAACCTTGAGGAGCTGCGGGAGCACCAGTTAAAGGGCCTCCAATGGACGGTCGCCCATGTGTATAATGGTTCTCTCTTTTATAGAAAAAGACTTGATGAGGCCGGTGTAAAACCGGATGACATTCAATCCCTGGATGATATTAAATCTCTTCCTTTTACGACGGCGGATGATCTAAGGAAAGGGTATCCGTTGCCCCTATTATCTGTTCCGGAATCTCAAGTGGTAAGGATCCACGCATCTTCTGGAACCACCGGCAAGAAAAAAGTGCTCGCATACACACAAAAGGATCTCGATGATTGGTTTTATTTCTTTGCCCGATGCTACGAGATGGCCGGGCTGAAGCCTGAGGACAGGGTCCAAATTGCAGTGGGATACGGGATTTGGACCGCAGGTATGGGATTCCAACTAGGGTGCGAAAAGTATGGAGCAATGGCCATCCCTGTTGGTCCCGGCAATATCGATATGCAGTGCCAATTCCTTGTTGATTTGCAGTCTACTGTGATGTGCTGCACCGCATCCATGGCGTTGTTGATGGCTGAAGAAATCCAAAAGAGAAATCTGAGAGACAAAATAGCCTTAAAAAAAATTATATTCGGCTCGGAGAGAAGCAGTGACGCCATGAGGAAAAGGATAAAAGACCTGCTGGGACTTGAGGATATGTTCGACATACCAGGAATGACCGAACTTTATGGGCCCGGCACAGGATTAGAATGTTCAAAACATGAGGGAATACATTATTGGGCTGACTATTATATTTTGGAAATTTTGGATCCGGACACCATGGAGCCTGTTCCTGAAGGAGAGACCGGAGAAATGGTAGTAACCACGCTTCGTAAAGAGGCTGCTCCTCTAATCCGCTATAGGACGCGGGATTTAACCCGATTGATTGACCATCAGTGTTCATGCGGTAATATCCTTCCTTTGCATGATAAGATCTTAGGGCGCTCAGATGACATGATCATATTCCGGGCAGTGAATATTTATCCTGGACAGATCGATCAAGCGCTTTCCTCCATTCCGGGAATTGGCAGTGAATATCAGGTAATACTTGAGAGGCGTGAGGATGGAAAGGATTATATGACCCTCCGAGCAGAAAGACAGCAGGAAATCGACGCTTCTGAAAACCCTCAAATTGGGAAGAGAATATCCATTGAGATAAAAAAACAGATTATGGTCAGTTGCGATGTAGATGTTTGTGAATATGGCGAACTTCCAAGATCGGAGAGGAAATCTAAAAGGATTTTTGACAACAGGCTTTAAAAGGTTTATGAAAAAATTCACTTATCTTATTCCAAAATCCACGGATGAAGCTATTTCCATGCATGAATCTCATGGAAAACGCGCTAAATATATTGCGGGTGGCACAGATGTTATCGTGAAGATTAAAGAGGGCAAGTTGAGCCCTGATTATCTCGTTTCACTGAAACACATAACGTCTTTAAACCAACTTAATCTGAATAAAGAAACTGGAGAGCTTCACATTGGTGCCCTTGTTACACATGGGATGTTAGAAAAATCATCACTCATCCGGACTCAATATCCTATACTTCATGATGCCGTGACAAACATAGGGTCGGTGCAGATCCGGAATGTGGCCACCATCGGTGGGAATCTCGTCAACGCTGTGCCCTCTGCGGATGGGGCAATTCCCCTTATCGCATTGGATGCCAAAGTCAAATTTTATGGGCCAAAAGGAGAACAGTCGGAGGATCTAATAAAATTTTTTCTTGGTCCGGGACAAAATATTTTAGAGCGAAGTGAGATTCTAACTGAAATCATTGTGCCTCCCCTTCTTCCAAACACGGGAAGCGCCTATATCAAATTTGGAAGAAGGGCAGCCATGGAGCTTCCTTTGCTTGGTGTCGGTGTCTTGCTCAGCATGGATAAAGACCTAAAGTATTGTTTTAAAGCACGAATTGGTTTAGGTGTAGCCGCACCAACTCCAATGAGAGTAATGGAGTCCGAGCGGTTTTTGGTTGGCAAAGTTATTGATGAAGAAACCATGGATGAAGCCGGAAGGATTGCGGCTAAAGAGTCTCGGGTAAGAGACAGTATCCGAGGGGTTGCCTGGTACCGAAGAGAAATGGTTGGTGTATTGGTAAAAAGGATGGGACTTAAGTGTTTAGCAAGAATTAATAATCCAAATCCATAGGAGGCATTTTTTTAATGGAAAGAGATGTTAAATTTCTTCTCAATGGTAATGAAATAAAGATGAAGATAAAGGATCACTGGACTCTATTGTATTTGCTTAGAGAAGAACTCGACCTGATGGGGACCAAAGAAGGCTGCGGGAGTGGAGAATGTGGTGCATGCACCGTCATGGTGAATGGAGATGCTGTTAATTCGTGCTTATATCTTGCCGCAGAGATTGATGGAAAGAAGATACAGACCATCGAAGGGCTTGCATCATCCGACGGGACTCTTCATCCATTGCAGAAATCTTTTGTTGAAAATGGCGGCATTCAATGCGGATTCTGTTCACCTGGTATGATTATGTCTGCAAAGGCTCTACTGAATGAGAATCAAAATCCGACAAAAGAAGAAATCAAACATGCCATAGCGGGCAACATCTGTCGATGCACGGGCTATATACAGATTATTGATTCCGTTCACGCTGCAACCGGTTCGGGCAATGAAGATATAGAAGTCGTTGCCTGGAAAACCGAGGAAAAACCATAATTTCAGACCTCGTTAAGTAGTTAAGTTGTTGCGTGGTTAAGTTGTTATTTTTTTGGTAATTTTTTGCATTTACATGAAAATTGGACGTTAATTGTTTTGAGTGATTATAAACTCTTGAAATTTCGATCTTTATTTCCCTACTCAACCATTTAACCACTCAACTATTTGACGATGTCTATATTAACAGGAGAGACATATTAATGCGCGAGTTAACCTCAGTGGGGAAAAGAATTCCGAAACTTGATGCTGTAGACAAGGCAACAGGTCGAATCCAGTATATTCAAGATCTAAAGCTGCCCGGTATGCTCTACGGGAAGATTCTTTACAGCAAGTATCCTCATGCTAAGATTGTTCATATCGATACCTCTAAGGCGAAAAAGTTAAGCGGTGTGAGGTCGGTCCTCACCGGTGATGATATCCCGGTAATTAAATTGGGTGTGTATAAGGACAACAGGCCGTTAAAGGCAGGGATTGTACGCTCATACAGAGATGAAGTTGCGGCTGTTGCCGCCACGGATCCTGAAATTGCTGATGAAGCTATTGATCTTATAGAAGTTACATATGAAGCTATTCCCGGTGTATTCGATCCTGAAGAGGCCATGAAGGAAGATGCTCCGCTTGTCCATGAAGAACATAAAACTAACGTGCTCAGGATGCCCTGGAAATTACATTACGGGGATGTAGAAACTGCAAGGAAAAAAGCTGCCCACGTTGTGGAAGAGCGCTATAACACGACATGGGTGACTCACTGCTGTATGGGAACGAGCGGTGCTATCGCAGAATTTGATAATGCTAATAATCTCACTATATACTCCAACACACAGATACCATCTTTGGCCCAGAAGGACTTTATAGAAGCCTTAAAAGCCATGGGATTGGAGGGCAAGCGGGTTCGAGTCATTAAGCCTTGCCTTGGCGGCGCATTTGGGAGTAAATTGGATACCTACGCATACGAACATATCGCAATCCTTTTGGCCTTTGATGCGAGAAAGCCCGTGAAGGTGGTGTTTGACAGAGAAGAAGAATTTATCGCCACATCCACAAGACAGCCCACCATAATTAATATCGCCCAGGGATGCGACAAAGATGGTAAGCTCCTTTTTAGGGATATATACATGATTCTTGATAACGGGGCCTATACATCATGGGGGGCCACTACGCCTTCGGTCATGATGATGCCTATCACTACTCTCTATCGGGTGCCAAACGTTAGGTATAAAGCTACGTGTGTCTATACCAATAATACCTATTCCCAGGCCATGAGGGGGTATGGAAACCCCCAGGCCACCTTTGCTATCGAAAGTTCCATGGACATGTTGGCAGAGGTTGCAGGCATTGATTCTGTGGAGTTTCGCCTTATAAATGTCAATCAACCCTGGGATATTTCATCTCAGGGATTGCGAATTACGACCTGTGGTCTGAAAGAATGCATTGAGTCGGTCGAAGAAAAGCTCGAACGAAAAAGACCGAAAAAGCCGGGGGAAGGTATAGGAATAGCGTCCCTTATTCACGTTGGCGGGGGTGCAAGAATCTATAAATCGGATGGTTGTGGGACCATTGTCAAGGTAAACGACTTTGGAAAGGTAGATATTTTTACGGGCGCCACTGATATGGGTCAGGGCGCTGATAACATCGTCGCCCAAATTGTGGCAGAGGAACTCGGCTTACATATGGAAGATATCAACGTGATCCATAGCGATACGGATATCTGTCCGTGGGATGTTGGGGCCCATGCCAGCCGCACCACTTTCATTGCGGGCAATTCCGCACTTGGGGCTGCAAAAAAAATAAAAGAACGCATCTTTGAGTTAGCTTCCATACAACTTGATACCCCTCCCGATAAACTAAAATTGCACAACAGAATGATTATATCCAAAGAGGATCCGGAAAAATGCTTGGATATTGGCAAGTTCCTTAGAAAGGCACATTTTAGTCATGACGGACAGATGTTGATGGCCGAGTATTTCTATGATCCCGCCAATGAGAATATGGGTAAGGATTTCCGGGGAAATATGTCCATGACCTATACTTTCGGCACGCATGGTGTGCGGGTAAAGGTGGATGAAGACACAGGAAAGGTCAAGATTCTTAAATATGTGGCTGCCCATGATGTGGGCAAGGCTATCAATCCGCTACTTCTGGAAGGACAGGTTTATGGTGGAGTCATGATGGGGATCGGATATGCCCTTACTGAGCAGATTATCTATGAAAAGGGCAAGAATATGAATCCCAATTTCAGAGATTACAAAATTCTTACGGCAAAAGACATTGTGCCATTAGAGGCTCCAATTCTTGAAACATATGACAAAGACGGCCCATATGGAGCAAAGGGAATCGGAGAACCAGGGTGCGTGCCCACAGCTCCGGCCATTGCCAATGCCGTATACGATGCTGTCGGGGTCAGGATCAAGGATCTTCCCATTACTCCGGAGAAGGTACTGGCTGCAATCAAGGAAAAAAATGATTAGAATGTATTTTATTAAGAAACAGGGTTTAAAACCATTTTAATTATTTCAGATATGTGGTATTTTTATTATCTGAAAAAGAGTAAAAATTAGACAAGGGGGATAGTCGGTATCAATCGACGTTATCGTGTCCAATCAATTTATTAACAAGAAGGAGGATTTACTATGCAAAAGAAGATTTTAGTATTATCGACGATTTTTATTATGGCAACCATATTGATTACCACCTGCTGGTCGCCAATGGCTACAGCCGGACCAATCAAGCTGAGCTATGCTAATTTTCCACCTGCACCTACTTTCCCATGTGTTCAAATGGAGCGTTGGAAAAAAGAGGTGGAAAAGAGAACCAATGGGGCGGTTGTGATTAATACTTTTCCAGGGGGAACGCTTCTGGGAGCCAAGAATATGATGGATGGCGTAATCGCAGGGCAGGCGGATATAGGCAATTTGTGTATGGCTTACCAACCCGGCAGATTTATTGTTACCAACGCCACAAGTCTACCCCTTGGCTTACCCAATTCAAAGGTGGCCAGCCTCGTCTTGTGGGATATTTATAAAAAATACAATCCAAAGGCCTTTGCAAAGGTAAAGGTGCTCACCATGTTCGCAACGGCGCCGGCAAATATCATGTCCAAGGTTCCGGTAAGAAATTTATCCGATATTAAAGGGTTGGATCTGAGAGCTTCGGGCGGCGCAGCTAAAATACTGGGTGCATGGGGAGCAAACCAGGTAGGTATGCCTATGCCTGCAACAGTTGAGGCTTTACAAAAGGGCGTAGTGAAAGGGCTCTTTACTTCTCTTGAAGTCATGAAGGATTTCAAATTCGCTGAAACGTGCAAGTATGCAACTATGACCAACACCGTCATTTATCCGTTTGCCGTGGTGATGAACATGGATAAATGGAATTCTTTGCCCAAAGATGTACAAGATGTTATGGAAGGTTTAAGTGTTCAGCAGGCTGCATGGACTGGCACTTATATGGACAATCATGTAGAGGACGCAATCGATTGGTCAAAAAAGACACATCAGGTTGAGTTTATCCAACTTTCGGAAGCGGAAAAAGCCAAATGGGACAGCAAACTGCAATTCCTTACTGACAAATGGATCAAGGGCGCCAAAGAGAAAGGTTTTCCTGCTAAAGATATTGTAGATGATATTAGGGCTTTTTCAAAGATGTATTCGGGACAATAATCTGAAGATGGAAGTCGGGAGATCAACATCCCGGCTTCCATTGTTTTTTCACCAACAGTCATGATTCACACTGAAAGGAGAATTGGTATGGCAGTTTTGGAGAAAGTAAGCCGATTTTTAAACCAGATTCTCGTCTGGATAGCCGGATGTTTCATGGCATTAATGATACTGCTGACCTGTGCAAACATATTCATGCGGATTGTTTGGATGCCGGTCAGGGGCACTTTTGAACTTATGGGCTATGGCGGGGCTATTGTGACGGCCTTCGCGCTAGGTTATACACAAACTAAGCGGGGGCATATTGCGGTTGATATACTGGTTTTAAAATTCTCGCAAAAAAGCCAGAGAATCCTTAATTGTATCAATTATTTCATCTGTATGATTTTTTTTACCATCGTGTCATGGCAGATTGCCAGTTATGCAACGACTCTGCTGAAGTCAGGAGAAGTCACAGAAACGTTACGGATCATATATTATCCTTTTACCTATAGTGTGGCCATTGGATTTGCAATCCTCTCACTGGTTTTTTTGAATGACTTCTTGAAGTCAATACTTCAGAAAGTAGAGGAAAAAAAGTGAGTTTAACTTTGGTTGGAATAGCGGGGATCATTCTGCTCCTGGCAGTCTTATTCTTTTTGGGTATGCCTGTAGGTTTTGCCATGGGTATTGTGGGTTTCTGCGGATTCTGGTATGTGGTCTCTTTCAAAGCGGCTATCACCATGGTAGGTGCTGATTTATGGACGACGTTTTCAAAATACGGGCTTACTGTCATCCCCCTTTTCATTTTTTTGGGGTATTTAGCATTTAATGCAGGAATAGCCGAAAAATTATACAGTACTGCGTACAAATGGTTCGGCCACTGGCGTGGAGGGCTGGCAATCGCCACAATAGGTGCCGACGAGCTTTTTGCGGCTATTTGCGGTTCCAACACGGCAACAGCGGCTACGATGGGTGCAGTCGCCTTACCGCAGATGAAAAAGTATAATTATGATACAAGATTAAGCAGTGGCACGGTTGTCACCGGGGGCACCCTAGGAACGGTCATGCCTCCAAGTGTAGTGCTTATTATTATCGGATTACAAACAGAACAATCCATAATAAAACTTTTCCTTGCCGGTATTTTGCCGGCCATCCTTTTAGGAATCTTATTTATACTTACAATATTTGTACTTTGCCGTTTATATCCCCACTTTGGACCGGCTGGACCAAAAACGAGTTTCAAGGAGAAGATAAGGTCCCTAACCGGGATTATAGAAGCGTTAGTTATATTTGTTTTGGTGATTGGAGGCTTGTATGCCGGTATATTCACCCCGACGGAGGCGGGTGCAGTCGGTGTATTTTTTACATTAATTATTACCACTGTAACTAAAAGGTTGACGTGGAATGGACTTCTCGACTCAGTGATGGAGACTCTTAAGATATCATGCATGGTCTTTGTTCTTGTCTCCGGGGCTATAATTTTCGGCCGATTCTTGGCAATTACCAGACTTCCGTTTATTGTAGCCGATTTTGCCGCTTCGCTGCCGGTATCCCCTTTAGTCATTTTGGCAATAATATTGTTGATTTACCTGATTGGAGGCTGTTTTGTGGATTCACTGGGGTTTTTGGTTCTTACTATCCCTATTTTCTTTCCACTGGGAGTGGCACTTGGGTTCGATCCTATATGGTACGCAATAATTATAACTATGGTCACGACAATGGGAGCGATTACGCCTCCGGTTGGCGTAAATATTTATGTTATAAAGGCTTTGGCTCCTGAAATTGAGCTTGCTACTATTTTTAAGAGTGTAAGCTTTTTTCTGTTGGCTTGCATACTTTGTATGATTATTTTAATAATTTTTCCTCAAATCGTTTTAGTCATACCAAACATGGTACACTAGTGCCCCGTCTCATAAATTCTGCAGCTTAAAATGTCAATTTGAAATATCCTACTAAATCATACATTTTTAATCTTGCTATGATCGACGGGGAAATCCGAAATTCGAATTTCGATATTCGGATTTCTTTTGTATCCGGGTTAGGTCTTCCTCAGTATCGATGTCTAAGAAATACAAAGAATTGTCTATTTCTACATAAAGGACATGTTCAGGATGCTCTTTAATAATATTTCTGGCGCCTACATCCCCTTTTATGTCCAAGAGTTGATTATAAAGGTTTTTACTAAAAATGGTTGGATTTCCCCTTTTCTCTTGAAAAGTGGGGACACAAATGTCTTTGTCGGATTCCCAGAATCTGTCCAATAGATGATTTATCATCCTAGAATCCACCATGGGCTGGTCCCCAAGCAGAAACATTACTGATGGAAACGTTTTTTGAACCATCCTGAGACCTGCAAGTAAGGACTGGCTTTGACCTTCGCTAAATCTATCGTTGACTACAACTTGAAGGGCAGGGTTGTAAGCTTTTTCACTAATGGCTTCAAATATTTCCCTATTTTTGTATCCCAATACTAAAATAATGTTTTCCAGATGAGAGTTTAAAACCGCATCCAACACCCATTCTATAAGATACTTTCCTTTTAATCTTAATAGTTGCTTGGGCTTGCCAAATCTCGTGGACATGCCTGCAGCTAAGATAATCCCTGTTGTAGGTTTTTTCCAGGTCATAGTGATCAATATTCAGATTTCGTTAAGTCGTCGAGTAGTTAACCGCTTAACCATTTGACGATGTCTATAAAAAAAAAGCGAAGCGATTCCTCCAATCCGCAATCTAAAATTCTTTAATTGTTTTCATCCTGTTATCCTGACAAATATTTTTCCCCATTGCAAATCATTTATTGACATATAATTAATATTGCTATATATATCAATAAATTAAAGATAAACATACTATAAATGTCTCTGCTTATCATTAATTGCCGGAAGGAATAAAAAAAACATCGTCAAACAGTTAAGTGGTTGAGCAGAAAAAGATTTATAGTACCCGTTCACGGTTCAGAGGTTCAGAACTCACGATTTTTTCATATTATTTTGAGTATGAATGCTTTACAGGTACTGGAGGGCAGAATAATTAAAATCAGTCAGCTTATCATTGGAATAAAAGGTGCAGGAGAGATGGCCAGTGCCATCGCATGGCGGCTTTTCATGTCTAATATGCAAAAGATTTTTATGATGGAGACTCGCTATCCTTTAGCTGTAAGGAGAGAGGTGTCCTTTTGTGAAACAATCTATAATGAAAGCAAAGAAATAGAGGGGGTTGGGGCTGTAAAAAGTAATAGTGTCGAAGAAATAAAGCGGAGCTGGGATAATGGAAAAATCGTTGTGATTATTGACCCTGAATGGAAGACAAAAGAGAAGATTCAGCCGGATGTGATGGTTGACGCAATTTTGGCTAAGAAAAATTTAGGCACTACCATTGAGGAGGCTCCTTTGGTGATTGGCCTAGGGCCGGGATTTGATGCCGGCCGTGATGTTCATATGGTCATAGAGACTAACAGGGGGCACAATCTGGGAAGAATCATCACTTCCGGTTGTGCAGAACCCAATACCGGCATTCCGGGTAACATTGGAGGGTATACAGCAGAACGTGTCTTAAGAGCTCCAAAAGATGGTGTATTTCAAGCTATAATGGCTATAGGCGATTTGGTCAAAAAAGGTGCGGTAATTGGAGCTGTTGAAGGGTCCGAAATCCATTCAAAAATCGATGGTGTGATCAGGGGACTTATCCGATCAAATATTCGTGTAAAGCAAGGACTAAAGCTTGGAGATATAGACCCAAGAGGAAATCCGAATTATTGCTACACCATTTCAGATAAGGCACGGGCCGTTTCAGGGGCTGTGCTTGAAGCTGTCTTGAGACAATTTAAGCATTAAGATTGAAAAGATGCAAATAAACAAAACCAATCATCAAACCCTTCGTCGCATCTTGATGCTGGAAGGCGGAGGTGTTGTAAGCATCGTTGGCGCTGGTGGAAAGACGAGCCTGATGTTCAGGATCGCCCGTGAACTCATAGAAGCAGGTGAGTCTGTTCTAACCACCACAACAACTAAAATTGAAATGCCAACCAGGGAACAATCTCCGCACGTGATTCAATCAGATTCTATTGAAGAAATCTTGAGGAAGGCTAAAGTACTTTTAAAAAAGAGTCCTCATATTTCCGCGGTTTCTAAATATAATTCCTTTAAAATGAAATTAATAGGTTTTAAGCCGGAATTCATAGATGAAATCTGGAAAACAGGTCTTTTCCGATGGATATTGGTTGAAGCTGACGGGGCAGCTCGAAGACCCATGAAAGCTCCGTCATCCCATGAACCGGTGATTCCTAAGAGCACCCGGTGGCTTATTGCTGTTGTTGGAGTGGATAGCGTTGGAAAACATCTTGATGAAAGATGGATTTTCCGGCCTGAAATATATGCTGATATCACAGGGCTATCTTTAGGAGAATATGTTAACGCGTCGTCCATTGCTGCCGCCGTTACGCATGAAAGGGGGATCATGAAAGGTTGCCCTCCGGAAGCCATGCGATTTGCATTTATCAACAAGGCTGATATTCAGTTAGGACTGGAGGCGGCGCGTGAAATAGTTGGATATTTAAAGAAAACAAAAGGAAATCTAAATAGAGCTGCCATTGGAACGGCTTTGCATGAACCGCCTGTTATGGAATACTATGATATGTAATTCATAGGTCGAAGCTCACAATTTGAAAATGTTTGACAGGATAACAGGATATACAAGATAAATAATTTCTAAGTCATTTTTATATCCTATATCCAGCATTATACCGGTTGTCATAAATATGTTCCGATTGAGCAGCGTCTGAACTTCCGAGCTA
>CAZQOH010000013.1:0-21562 GCA_964594355.1 uncultured Desulfobacterales bacterium | reverse complement strand
GAATATCCGCAAATACTTCTTCCATGTTTACTTCATTTGTTACATCCTCTCCATCACCAGTGGGCAGGGGAAATAGGCTTTTGTGAATTGCGAATAAACATAAAATTGGTAAAAAAACTCAAACCGCACGACCCTGCCCATCTGAGTGAATGGTGTTGTTCTGCAGAATTTATGATTTATATTCTATCGTATTCTTCCGGTTCTACATTCGGTATCTTTTTCAGTACTTTCTGGAATTTCTTTAAGCTTGCCCTTCTTGCTCTTGTTTCAATGTATTTCTCGGTCAATAGCGCGGCCATTTTTTCGGCAGCAGCAGAGGCGACAAACTGATTGATGGAAATGCCCTCACGCATAGCCAATTGCCTTATCTGTTCATGGAGAGAATTTGGGATACGCAAACTCAAGGTACTCATGATATTACTCCTATCTCGGTAAGGAATTCTTTTGGATCAAGAATTCTCAAACCGAATTTTTTAACGTTTTTAAAATGACGTTTGTTGTACGTTATAATTGCATCGCAACCCCCTGCCACTGCAACTTCCAAAACAAGGTCATCAGAGGGATCCGGTAAGAAAGGTCGCCAGAGGAAAAAAATTTCTTGGTGATCACCTACATAACAGAAAAAATCGATGAAATCGCTGATATCCTTTTCGGAAATGGAAGCACGAAGTTTCCCACGTCTTAATACATCTTCATATTGAATGATCAAAGGAACTGATATCGCAATCGAAAATCTGTTGCTCGGAAGGAGTGAAACCAATTTGTACGAGGCGCCGCGACTAGATCTCAAGGATGTAAAAAGGACATTTGTATCTATAACTACCTTCATATGGTATTATATATCATACCGTAGATTGACGGTCAAGCATCTTTTAGTTACCTGCAGAACAGTGTTGATAAATGTAAAATTTTTCCATGATATAGGACTATATATCTGGAAAATATTTCCACGTATTCGTATATTAAGTTCAGACATCGTCAAATGGTTGAGTGGTTAAGTGGTTGAGTAGGAAAAGATTTATAGAAACCGTTCACGGTTCAGAGGTTTAGGGTTCAGGGTTTATGATTTTTTCATATTTTTGCTTTTAATCTTAGCACAAAATGTTAGATTTCCAATTATTTCTAAACGACTTAATGAGATATGTACTATATTCTTTCGGTTATTTGTACTTTTCGGTAAATTCCATGAATTTTTGCCCCAATTCCTTTGACTGCTCTTCTGTCTCTTCCAGCTTCATGACCTTGCAGTCATAGCCTACCATTTTCTTCATAATCTCCGCCGACTTTTCAGCATAGGTGACAGTACCGTCCTCATCAATCTTGTCAATACCGTCATAACGTTGCCCTTCTTCATTGATTCGAACGGCCTCTTCAATTGTCAAGCCTTTTGGGAGAACGACTCTTCCTCCGTTTCGATCAACCTGCACCGGATATCCTCCAGGCAATCCGGAAGGGCCCGGAGCGTGCATAAAGTCTCCGGTATCGTCTGCTACGGCCAAAGTTATTCCAACTGCCGAAGAAGCGGTAAGGATCTGACCATCTCTACCACCGGAGCGACGGAATCGAATAGGAATATCCGCAAATACTTCTTCCATGTTTACTTCATTTGTTACATCCTCTCCATCCACCATGGCTTTCAGATAATATGGTGCTCCTCCTGCCGTACCAAAGCGGGGCAGATAGTGGCTTACATAATGCTGAGCAAAAAAGAAAACCGTTACATCCTTCATGGGTCTTTGTAACCTGTAAGCAATCGAACTTCTAATGGATGGAACAGGGTTTGCCACGTTGCCGATTCCTATTGTAGGTGCCAGTCCAACCTTATCTAAAACTGTGTGTGCTGCATCAGGAAAGGCCGAGTTGATTACCTTGATATCGAGACCTGTCAGTTTTACCGCCTGCATTAGCTTGTATACCAGTGTCAGGTGCATGGAGAGCCAGGGGCCGAACCTTGCTATGTCCAGTTCTTCAAATACTTCTTTTGGCAGGTTATTGATAACCCACCACGATTGAAGCGACACAGCACTATAAATGACCTCAGGTTTATATTTTGAAATGATTTCCGCCGATTGGTCGATATTGTATAGATCTATTTTTACAAATTCCAGCTCAGGGTAATGTCCCAATTGAGATGCGCCAAAGGCGGCGATATTTGTTTTTCTATAGGCCCAGTCTTCATTTACATCAGCGGTAATAATTTTTCGATAACCGGGAGCTCTCACAAGCATTTCAAGAACATGTCCTCCCAGGTCCCCCAGACCGATAATCATGATTGTCGATTTTGCCATTTTTTTCTCCTTTTAGGCCACAAAGGCACTAAGCCACAAAGATTATATAGTGCCTGAACGAAAACTCCCGTTCAGGCAAAAATCCGAATATCGAAACTCGAAACAATATCGAATATCAAATTTTTCAATGTTCAAAACAAAAGCCTCGGTATTCGGTTGTTTAGAGCATTTGAACATTCGAATTTAGAATTTGTTTCGGATTTCGTAATTCGGATTTCGAATTTCAAAATTCAAAAATTGAGGGTTTTCGTTCAGACACTATATAGTTAGTATAGGTCTCTGTGCCTGGTAGCTCAATAGCCATTTGGTTATTTCTATCTTAAGATTCTATATGATTAGTAATATTCCAAAAGCTTCTCAATGTTCTCCGGATGAGCAATTCGCTCATATCGGATCGTATTTTCCTTGTGAGCTTCCAGCAATTCAGGTGTCGTATGATGATCTTTGAGATCACAAAGCATGGTTGCCCCCCAGAGTATCCAGTGTAGTGAAATCAGAGGTTCTCTGATCTTGACTTTCTTTATGAGTTGATCCACATTTTTACCACTCAGCCGGGAATAGGCTTCTAAGAAGTTCATCTGCTCTTCCGGATTCAGAACCCTCCTGGAATTAAACAATTCCGCAGGCTCAGAAAGGAAGCAGCAAATGTCATAGCTACAATCATCAACACGAGGTTTTTCCCAGTCGATCAATCTAAGACCCTTTGGCATATTGATAAAATTTCCAAAACACAAATCAGTATGATTTAAACTGTCTGCATGAAACAGATGCCGATGTTCAAGCACCACTTCCTCGGTTTTTACCAGTACCTTTTTTGCCAGGCTGATTATTTTCTTTTCCGAGCTTCTTTTCGCCTCATAGCCAATCAGGTCACTCCGGGCCAAGTCAAGGGTGTCTGTCAACGGGTCCCCCCAGGTTATAAACGGTATGTCTCCGGGTTCAAGCGAATGGAGCCTAACTAACAACTCAGCAACCTTTGAAATGACCTCTGAAATGTTTTTTTCCGTTTCCAAGGAAAGAATAGATCCCTCCAGATATTCTTCGATCATAACCGGATAATCAAAACGTTCCTGACTGTCGTCAAAATAATAGGCCTTTGGGGCTATATTATGGCTTTCGAGAAATTTCATCACCATAAATTCATATTCGATTTGATTGCTAAGCCCACTCTGTTGATCGATGTTTACGCGAAAAACGAATTCTTTTTGGTCCACTCTAACATGAAAGTTTATATTGTAAGATCCGGTTACCATTTCCAAAATTTCAACCGAATCGATGTTCTGAACTTCAAGGACTTCAGGTGACAAACCCTTCAGATATTGTACGATCTTCTCACCGGAATCGGCTAAAGTCTTTCTCTTAATTATTTCATCTTCTGCTTTCAATTTTTATATTTAACTGTGCCAATTTAACATGTTGAGATCTCTATTTTTTCTTCATATCGCTAACAAGATCTTTAATTATTGAAATAACATTACGACCTCTTTCTTGTGCAATACGATGTGCATCATCAACAAGCTTGCCGGCCTTACGCTCCAATTCTGATAGGACAGGCACGGGAAGCTTCAATCTCTCGTATTGCCATATTAATAAGCGTATTGCCAAACGTACTTCCTGTTGTCTTATAAATCCCATGACACTCCTTAATTTTTTGATTGACAGATAAAGAAAATTGCTTCCTCTAAAATCAGTTTTTGGTTCTGTCCTGTAGACTTAAGTCGCAAGTCTGCTTTGCTCAGATGCTCCATAGAAGTAAGAAGGTCTTGTTTTGAGAATTTTACGGACTTTTGCATCATCTTATAAACGGGATAAGGATTATTGGGGTTTTTTGCAATTAAAAGATCTGTTCCCGTCTTACTTTTCTTCTTTGTTTTCCTTTTTTGGGGTTTTTGATCACCGGTAACTACATCTTCTGAAAGGGCTCTTTCCCAATCTTCCATTTGTTGCAAAAGAAGCTCGTCATGCTTTTTAATCATAGGCATAATGCTCCTTTGAAAATGATTGAAGGAAACACCGGCATTCCAAGAACCGTCAAGGGAGCTTTCCACAAAATCTTTTATAACCAAAAGTTTTCTAATCTGATTTGTTATCGCAGCCAGAAGCTGAAGAGGATGGTCAATCTCTCCTCCGGAAAGCAGAGAATTCAAATAAAAAAGTGAGTTTTCAATGTTTCTGTCTGTTACCGAATTTGTTAGCTCATATATCGGATCCAGCTTTGTGCGTTTTAAAACAGATTCAACATCGGATATTGTTATCTTTTTTCGATCTCCGATATAATTAATCAGTTTTTCAAGATTATCGGAAAATGTACGGAGATTAAAGCCGGTCATTTCACATAATGCCTGATATACACCCCTATCTATTTTTTTTTCGCTTTGAGCCAGGATCGTTTTCATCCTTTCATCAAGGACAGCTTCCTGAGCGATCTTGTCTGCTTTGCGGTCTCCCTTTGGAACCGAACAATCAACGATCATCCCCTTTTCATTTATGATCTTAAAAAGACTCCGTCTTTTATCAACCATATCGGTTGTGATGATCAGATGGTTCCCTTTTGGAAATCCTTTTTCAATAGCTTTCTGCAAAGTCTCGGCATCATCTTTTCCGGCCGGTATGGTCAAACTGTTATCCAGGCAGTAACTGATAATTTTATCCAGCCATTTGCCGCTAAGTTTTAGCTTCTCGATTCTATCCGTTTTGCTAATATCATCATAAGAAAGATTCAAAAGCCCAAGAAAACTTATAAAATATTTTGCCGACTTTAGGATATCATTATCATCATATGCTTCTTTTGCTTTCTCAAGAAGTCTGTTTTCATCATGTTTTGAATAAAATATCCTTGAATCACGAATTGCTACGACTTTTCCGCCGGGCAAAAGAGAAAAAGTATTAACACGTTCGATCACTTCATGAATATTCTCATCTGCTCCGTCAATAGGATCATAGTTGAGGGTCCTTTTTGATCCGGGGATCAATGCATTTAAAAGTTCTTCAAATGCCGTCTTATAGAGCAGCTCTTCGCCGTAAATCAGATAAACCGATGCAAAAGTGTCTTTTCCCGGATCCTCTAAATATTTTTTTAGCTTTTTATAATTAATGACAGACATCTTTTGATTGAAGATTGACTATTGACGATTGATGATTGATGATCTGTTGAGATGTAAAAGCATTAAAGCAGCGATAATTGACATTGCTCCTCCGATTGCTTGAGACACAGACAGGAACCCAAAAATAAATTGCCCTCTAAAATCACCTCGAAATATTTCTATAATCGAACGGCCAATTCCGTATAGCAAAACGTACATCCAAAATAACTGGCCATCAAATTTCTTGTGGTGGCGGAAAAGCCAAAGAATGCAAAATATAAACAGGTTGTTTGCGGCAGAATAAAGTTGGGTTGGGTGGAGCGGTATGCCCATCGGCGCAAGGCTTTCAGGGTGACTAAAAGTCACAGCCCACGGAAGATCACTGACCTTACCGTAACAACATCCGGCAAAAAAACAACCAATCCTGCCGATAGAATGTGCGATAGCAAGAGAAGGGGCCAGAATATCTGTTGTTAGCCATAAAGATATTTTTTGCTTCTTTACATAAAAAACCAAAACAAACAACGCACAGATAAATCCTCCATAAAAAACTAATCCTCCGTTCCATATCTTAAATATTTCCATGGGGTCGGAAAGAAATATTTTTGGATTTATCCCAACATAAAAGAGACGTGAACCGACTATGGCCGCAATCAAACCATAGAAACAAATATCCATTATTTTATCCGGATCTTCTCCTAATCTTCTTGCCTCATATCTTGCAATAAAAAGCCCCACTAGAAATCCTATGGCTAATAAAGAACCATAAGTATAAATGGGGAATCTACCAATTTTCAAAAGGACGGGATACATTATCTTCAGATCTCGTTAAGTCGTCGAGTAGTTGAGGAGTTAAGTATTTGATGATGTCTGTATTTTAATATTTCGGCATTTTCTTAAATAGGAGGTGAAAAATAAATATTGCAATTCCAACAGAGACTGCGCTGTCTGCAACATTAAAAGCAGGCCAATGCAAGTTTCCTATATAAAAGTCAAGGAAGTCAACAACTTTCCCAAAACGAATTCTATCGATCAAATTCCCTATGGCTCCCCCGAAAATTATGGCAAATCCCGTTGCAAGTAAAGGGTGTGTTTTAGGCGTACTTATATATAAAAATAGAATGAGACATATTGCTAAAAAGGAAACAATAAGAAAAAGAATGATACGCAAATTCGGACTCTGATTCGCCATAAAACCAAAGGCCCCTCCGGGGTTTTGGACATGAGTGAGGTTGAAAAATCCCGGTATAACCGAAATAGAGTTGTAAAGTGGCATATTGTGTAAGATTAAGGCTTTTGTTATCTGGTCTAAGAGCACAACTAAACCGGCAATACTAACAAGCTTTATATATTTGTTGCTAATAAAAGCCCTTATCATACCAATTCTTCCAGTGCATCCCGGCAACGATTACAAATCGTAGGCTGTTCAGAATTCGTTCCAACTGACGTATCATGTATCCAACAACGCTCACACTTATCATCCGTTGCCGGTCTCACTAAAATCGATAATCCTTCAATTTCGTCACTTTCATAGGCGTCGGGTATGGATTCATCTTTAACAAGAGAAGCCTCAGATGTAATAAAAATAGATCTTAGATCATCTACATATAAATAAAGCCCATTATATAAATCTTCATTAGCTGAAATTGTAATTGAGGCGTCGAGAGGATGTCCGATAAGCTTATCGACCCGAGCTTTTTCCAGGGCTTTTGTCACCTCTCCTCGCACCTCAAGTATTCGGTGCCACTTTTTTGCCAGATTTGAATCTTTCCATTCCTCCTTAACATCAGGCAAAGACGCGAGATGAATGCTTGTTTCTTTTTCTTTATAGCCCGGCATAAAATTCCAGATCTCTTCTGAAGTAAATGAAAGCACCGGTGCCATAATTCTTACTATCGAATCCAGGATAATATTCAGAACTGTCTGAGCACTTCTCCTTGCAGACGATTCAGGTGGTGAAGTGTAAAGTCGGTCCTTAAGTATATCAAGGTAAAAAGCAGAAAGGTCAAGTGCGCAATAATTGTGAAGCGTATGATAGATAACATGGAAATCATAGTTGTCGTATGCTCTGCGTGTCTTCTCTATAATTTCCTGGAGCCTGTGCAGAGCGAACTTGTCAATATCAAACATCGATTCATATGAAACAGAATTTTTTTCAAAGTCATAATCAAATAGATTTCCCAACATGAACCTGCATGTATTTCTAATTCTCCTGTATGCGTCGCTTAATTGCTTTAAGATATTTTCAGAAATGCGAATATCATCCCTGTAATCAGATGCAGACACCCAAAGACGAAGGATCTCAGCACCATACCTATCTATTACCTCCTTTGGCGCAACGATATTCCCGACAGATTTTGACATCTTTTTTCCATCCGCGTCTACAACAAATCCATGGGTTAATACTGATTTGTATGGCGCATGATCTCTTGTACCAACAGCTTCTAAAAGTGAGCTGTGAAACCACCCCCTGTGCTGATCACTGCCCTCAAGATAAAGATCGGCAGGCCATCTCAGATTCGAGCGCTCTTCAAGCACGGCAGCGTGGCTAACACCCGAATCAAACCATACATCGAGTATATCCGTCTCTTTTATAAATTTTTTATTTCCGCAATTTTGACATTTCATATCGACCGGAAGTATGTCATTTATCTCTTTTTCAAACCAAATATCCGCACCATGCTCTTTAAAAAGCGAATATACATGATCTATTATTTCCTGGTTTATGATAGGCGTTTCGCAATTTTCGCAATAAAATACAGCAATAGGAACTCCCCAGGCACGTTGCCGTGAAACACACCAATCCGGTCTATTTTCAATCATACCGTAAATTCTTTCTTTACCCCAATGAGGTATCCATTTGACCCTATCAATTTCATCAAGTGCCTTTTTTCTCAGACCTGTCTTTTCCATGGATATAAACCACTGAGGTGTAGCCCTGAAAATAACAGGTTTCTTACACCGCCAGCAATGTGGATAAGAATGTTTAATCTGCTCCTCCACAAGCAGAGATCCTATTTCATCCAATTTGACATTGATTTCTTTATTTGCATCAAATACAAATTTTCCCTTAAAAAATTCGACATCTTGCGTAAAACACCCATTATCATCAACAGGTGAATAAACATCCAAGCCATACTGAAGACCAACTTCGTAGTCTTCTCGCCCATGCCCCGGGGCAGTATGAACACAACCTGTACCGGCATCAAGTGTGACATGAAGACCCAGAATGATAAGGGATTCTCTCTCATACAATGGATTAATGCACCGCTTGCGCTCCAGGAGTCCTGCTTCAAATTCGGTAAGAATAGAAAAATCAGAAATGCCAAAGGTTTTCATACATGTTTCAACAAGATCTTTTGCCAGAATAAACACTTCATTATTTCCCGTATCAACAGCAGCATACGTGAAATCCGGATGAAGGGCCACTGCAAGGTTTGCCGGTATTGTCCATGGAGTTGTTGTCCATATTACAATAAAGACCTTTTTTTCGGCCAGAACCGGAATTTCTTTGCTAAGATCGTCTATAAAGGGAAATTTAACAAAAATAGATGGTGTTGACTCATCTTGATATTCTATTTCTGCTTCTGCAAGGGCGGTTTTGCAGGTATTACACCAATATATAGGCTTTTTGCTCCTGAAAAGGCTACCGTCCAGAGCGAATTTGCCACATTCACGTGCAATAACAGCTTCGTATCTATAGTTCATTGTTAAATATGGATCTTCCCAATCGCCCATCACACCGAGCCGCTTAAATTCTTCACGCTGGATATCGATATATTTTTCAGCATATGACCTGCACTCGCTGCGAAACTCAGCCTGGGTAATTTCTTCTTTTTTAGACCCAAGTTCTTTATCAACATTATGCTCGACTGGGAGTCCATGGCAATCCCATCCAGGTACATATACTGCATCAAAACCTGACATCTGTCTTGAACGGACAATGACATCCTTCAAAATTTTATTTAAAGCAGTACCAATATGAATATTCCCATTCGCATATGGAGGGCCGTCATGTAGAATAAATAATTCTCTGCCTTGCGAGACATTTCTGATCTTATCGTATAAACGGTATTTTTCCCACATTTCTATCTGTTCAGGCTCGCGTTTGATCAGGTTCGCCTTCATGGGAAACTTTGTGACTGGAAGGTTAAGTGTCTTTTTGTAGTTCATGAATCCTCCAACAAAATAAATAGAAATTTAGAATCAATTTAGTCTTCCGAAAGTAATTATAGCAGTTTTCAAAAATATGTTCCGATTGATTCGCGTCTAAGCTTCCGAGCTCATCGTGGGTTTATTTGAAGCGTTCTATGGCTCGCTGCGCTAAAATTAAAGAACTCGACCTCGCTATGCTCGGGACTCAAACAACTTCAATTTTTACGCTCCGCTTCGCCGAGAACGCTTAATCAAATATTCCCAAATGAATTCGCTCAGAAGCTTAGACGCTGCATACAGTCTTTGCAACGGAACATTATTTTGAGAACTACTATAGTGTCTGAACGAAAGCCCTAAAAAATCTCCCCCTTTTGAAAAGGGGGACTGTGGGAGGCTTGTGAAAAAATCCGGGACTTTAATTCAGGCACTAATTAGAACTAGAAAGCTTTAAAGGTAATTAAATTTTAAATATTCTTTTCTTCAGCAATCAACTCCATAAGATACTGACCATAACCGTTTTTCATCATACCAGAAGCAAGACTGCGAAGCTCTTCTCTTGTTATGTAGCCAAGACGGTAGGAAATTTCCTCAATACATGAAATTTTAAGCCCTTGCCGTTCTTGAATGGCTTGGATATAACCGGCGGCTTGCTGCAAAGCCTCATGTGTCCCGGTGTCAAGCCATGCAAAACCTCTTCCTATAAGTTCGACCCTTAGGTCACCCCTACGCAGATATTCCAAATTTACGTCCGTGATTTCAAGTTCGCCACGGGCAGATGGTTTGAGGTTCGCTGCTATGTTTACAACATCATTATCGTAAATATAAAGACCGGGTACTGCATAATTTGATTTGGGTTTCTTCGGCTTCTCTTCTATACGTATAACTTTACCGGTTTGATCAAATTCCACCACACCATATCGTTCGGGATCTCGTACTAGATATCCAAAAATCAGACCACCTTTTTTAAGATTAACAGCTCTCTTTAAAATGTCCGAAAGATTATGGCCATAAAAAATATTATCGCCCAGGATAAGACAAACCGGGCCGTCTCCAATAAATTGTTTGCCGATTAGAAAAGCTTGTGCCAACCCCTCAGGTCTTGGCTGCTCCGCAAATGAAAAGGATAACCCCAGCTGGGAGCCGTCCCCAAAGAGTTTCTTAAATAAAGGCAAATCCTCAGGAGTAGAAATAATTAGTATTTCGCGTATTCCTGCCAGCATCAATACAGACAAAGGATAATAGATCATAGGTTTGTCGTATACAGGTAAAAGCTGCTTACTCACCACGCGAGTGATCGGGAACAGCCGAGATCCTGAACCACCGGCTAATATTATCCCTTTCATAGTCTTTGTCCTTATCTATGATGGTCTCGAGACCTTTGCAAAACGCCCCCTTTTGCCCAATTTCTGTGTCAGACTCAACATTTTGCACGAAGTGAAGCTTTAGCGCTATCCTCAAAATACTCGATGTATTCCTGTGGTTAAAATTTTTGCCTTCCTTGAACTTGAACAAAATTGAGCATTTTTCAAAAGCCTCGGTCTCTTAAAAAGTCAGAAAAGTGAACTTTTTACGAAAGTGTTTTGTATTTGATGTTTAGTATATTCCAAAATCTTTTAAAACATCATTTATGCCGAGCTTCTTGACTTTCAATATCAAGAATTCTGAAATTGTTGGTTGATACGCCTTTACTTTGGGGTACATACCCGCCTCTCTGGGTGTTCTGGCGCCTTTATTATTATTACACGGCTTACACGAAGAAACGCAATTTTCAAAAATAGTCTCACCACCTCGTGATTTAGGTATAATATGGTCAATAGTTAGTCTCTCTTTTTCAGAACCGCAATAAGCACATTTGAAGCCATCTCTTACAATAACGTTCTTTTTAGTGAAGGGTATTCTGGATCTGTAAAGTGTTCGAATAATTTTTATCAGCTTCATTACTGCCGGAACTTTCATAGCGATTCCTTCAGCGGTTTTGATTATTCTTTCAGAGTTTTTTAAAACCTGCACTTTACCTTTTGCTATGAGGCACATGGCTCTCTTCCAGTTAACCACATTTAAAAATGAATAGTCTGCATTTAGCAAAATACATTGAGTCATTTTACCCCCCCTATAAATGAATACAAATATGCACCTATTAATGTGAAATTATTTTTTTCGCTCAAAACCCGCCATTTGTCCCGTAAATGATGAGATATCAAACTGCTTTACAATCTTATCTTTTATTTTTAAATGCCTGCTTAGCACAATTTGAAATATAACTGCAAGTAATTTACAATGGGCGGTTTTAAAGGTTATGTCTAAACCGCTATTTTTAATAACATTAAAACACTTTTATAAAAAGATCTCTTTTTGTAATAGTTCACCGTTCAAAGGTTCAGGGTTCAGGGTTTACGATTTTTTCATATTTTTGCTTTTAATTTCAATGCAAGCTCGCTCGACTAATTTTAAGGCTCGAATGAATTCTGCATTAGATTCAAAATCAAAGACTTTAACTACCTTAACGGTTGAACTTTGAACTCTGAACCGTGAACGGTTACCTCTTTTTGTATTATTTACGAGACCATCAGATTTAAGACTATACCAAAAATGTAAAAGGGTTTGAACACCTTGAAATAAGGATCAAACCCTTTATGACCTGGTGCCCGGGACGAGAATCGAACTCGTACAGGGACTAAGCCCCGAGGGATTTTAAGTCCCTTGCGTCTACCAGTTCCGCCACCCAGGCGAGCTAAAATGCAGAACATTTAGTTTGATAGAAATTTCTATCTATGTTTCAGAACTTCTATCTATTATTAACATAATTGTCAAGAAAACAGCCAGCTTTTTTACGATTTCAACGTCATAAAGATTTATGATATCTTAAAAACATTCATCACTCCATGACAGCGACATGCGGTACTTAATAATACCGGTGTTCTTGAAGCGGCAATTTCAGTTAAGGCCTCAAAAAGAGCTTTTGGCGTATATCCTCCAAGCCCCGGTAATAACTGCCGGCTTTGGATGACAACCGACAAAAAATCATTATACTGTATCGATTCCAGTGCCTTATAAAGCGATTTCGGTCTTGGCTTGCCCGTATACGTACATATCTCGTCCGGTTCAGGACAATTTTCCGGGCATATAAAGTCTGCATTGCTGATATATATTTCACCGTCTTTCCCTTTAAAAGGGTTGGGAAGAGTCATTATCAGTTTATGAGGCACTTCAATTGTCACCAAACGACGCTCTTTCTGTAGCTTGATCCTAATCCATTTATAGGATAAATGGACAGGAATTGCAGGAATGATCCAATCTGGATATTCTTGAATTTTTAAGTTTTTATCAAGATACGCAACTCCATCCATACAGACAACTTTAAAAGGCATATCCTCTATCTGTTCACAAATTTTCTTATCTTTTTCAATAACTGTGATATCCATCTTGGAATCTTTGCCACTCAACAATTCTACGGCTCTCAAGCCAAAATGCCCGGCACCAATGATCCATATGCTTTTCATTTTAAATCCCTTGGTTTCTTAGTTCGGAAGTTTAGACGCGAAACAATCGGAACATACTTTTGAAAACCGCTATAATAAAACATGCGAGAGATAATAGTAAATCCAACGATTGATTCTTGTCAAACCCCATTTCATCTGGTAATTATTCTCTATGCAAGAAACATCTGATAACCCTTTACTAATTCTAGCTTCCAAATCTCCCCGGCGCCGAGATTTATTAAGTCAAGCAGGAATTTCATTTTCTGTTATTCCAAGCAGTTTTGATGAAAGCTCTATATCTTTGTCATCACCTGAAACCTATGTTAGGGTTTTGGCTGAATCTAAAGCAAAAGATATATCAAAAAGATATCCCCATAATTGGATTATCGGAGCTGACACGATAGTTTTAAAAGGCACCACGATACTGGGCAAGCCAGGATCTAAGGAAGAAGCTCGCATCATGTTAAAAAATCTTAGTGGAATAACCCACCAAGTGCTTACGGGATACTGTATCTGTTGTAAAGGGAAGAAACGCTTTTTTTCAGAAACAATAAAAACCGAGGTCCTTTTCAAAAAGTTAACCGATGAAGAGATTGAGTGGTATATACAAACAAGAGAGCCTTATGACAAAGCAGGATCATATGCCATTCAGGGTCTTGGCATTTTCCTCGTAAAAAGCATCAATGGCTCTTATACAAACGTAGTTGGACTTCCAGTATGTGAAGTTATTGATTTTCTTATAAAAGAGGATGTCCTTAAGGTTAATTTGTAACCGTTCAGAGGTTCAGGGTCACCAAAAACTAGCCTGCCATCTGTCGGGCAGGTCTGAACCGTTGATTTTTTAATTCTAACTGAAGAAGGTATGAGAATGATCGAATTGAAAACAAGATTAGAGAATGTATTGAACCGCATCAAAAATGCAGCTCTTGCGTGCGGTCGAGATCCGGAAACAATCCGTCTTGTTGCCGTGAGCAAAACCATACCGGCTGATATGGTCAAAGAGGCAATTGAAGCAGGGGTAAAAATACTTGGAGAAAATTACATCCAGGAGGCCAGAAAAAAGTTCGACGGTTTATCATCTTATCCTGTATCGTGGCATTTTATAGGCCATCTTCAAACAAACAAAGCAAAATACGCTGTAAAACTTTTTGATTTGATTCACTCTGTAGATTCGCTCAAACTGGCCCATGAGTTAAACAAACAGGCAAAAAAAATAAACAAAATCCAAAAGATTCTTATACAGGTAAATATTAGTATGGAACCGACTAAATCAGGAATATACGAACAAGACGCACTTAGCTTGATACAAGATATAAGCCGTCTTGAAAACCTGTCTGTTAAAGGTCTTATGACAATGCCCCCTTTTTTCGATGAACCTGAAAGGGCTCGACCTTATTTTTCGGCTTTATGTAAATTGCGTGATCAAATAAAGAAAGAATCAATTCCAAATATTGCCATGGATGAACTTTCTATGGGAATGACAGGTGATTTTGAAGCTGCAATTGATGAGGGAGCAAGCCTTGTACGGATAGGAACTGCTATTTTTGGAAAACGAAAATGAAGATTATGCTTCATATATGTTGCGCCCCATGTTCAATCTATCCAATAAATATTCTTCGTGAAGACGATTTTGATATTATGGGTTTTTTTTATAGGAACAATATTCATCCATTTACAGAATGTGTAAAACGGCAGGAGACATTAGAATCTTACGCCGAAATGATTGATCTTCGTGTAATCTACCAAGAAGGGTATGATCTGAATGGTTTTCTTCAAAATATAGTGTTCAGAGAATCAAAGCGATGCTCATATTGCTATCATGAACGTCTAAAATCAACAGCCCTTATCGCAAAACGCGGCAAGTTTGATTGTTTTACAAGTACACTTTTGTACAGCAAATTTCAGAAGCATGATATGGTAAAATCGATTGGCGAATCTGTTGGCAGTGCTGTTGGTATACCGTTTTATTACCATGATTTTCGCAAAGGCTGGAAATTGGGGGTCGAAGAGTCAAAACGTCTTGAACTATATCGTCAGAAGTACTGTGGATGTATTTACAGTGAAAAGGAGCGGTTTTTCAACTCATCAATTTAACTAAGCCTATGTTTGGAAATTTCATATATTTCATTATTGTACTTCTTATTTATATAACTTACCAACCTTCCGATGAAACCAATTTCGCGCCATTGGAAACCCTTTTTCTTTTTCTTTTTCTTATCATTCTTTTTGGATATTTCACCTGGTTTCAGTTCCACCGACTTGAAAGGCGAATTTCAAAAGCAAGCTTTTCCAGTTTTGATCATATTTTCAACGCTATTATATTCAGACTATCCATAATGGCGATTATTATTTTTGCAATAGATATTTACGTCCTTAATCTTACGTCCTTTTTAACCAATATATCCTTATTTTCAATAATTCCAACTCTTCAGGCACTCCTTTTTCTTGGACTTTTTGTGCTCTACCTTGCAATTATATGGGCCTTTGCCTATGGATCCTACCGGCTTTTATACAAAATAGACATATCCAGGAAGTCGTACATTTTCTCCAATATTTCATTTTCAATACCCGTTCTCTTGCCATGGTTTTTCCTGTCCGGAATTACGGATATAATCAATGCACTGCCATTTGAATTGCCAAAACGTTTACTTTCAACCACTGAAGGCGAAGTGATATATTTCCTTGTTTTCCTTGTTGCTGTTGCAATGTTAGGTCCTGTTTTAATCCAGAAATTTTGGAGATGTAAACCCCTCGAAACAGGTTCAGAACGAAGCCGAATCGAAAGATTATGTAAAACAGCAGGTATAGGTTATGCAAACATCATGTACTGGCCCATATTCGGCGGAAGAATGATAACAGCAGGTGTAATGGGGCTGGTAAAAAAATTCCGATACATCCTTGTCACCGATGCCCTGCTCCGCTTCCTTGAACCGGAAGAGATCGATTCTGTAATTGCACATGAAATCGGACATGTTAAAAGAAAACATCTATTATTTTATTTAGTATTTTTTATAGGCTATCTATTCCTTTCATATGCCATTTTTGACCTGATCATATATACTATCATTTATGCTGAACCGATATATAGATTTATAGGAAGTGCCGGCTTTAATCAAGCCGCTGTTACCTCGGCAATGTTTAGTCTTGCTATAATTTTAATTTTTCTTGTCTATTTCCGTTATATCTTCGGTTATTTTATGCGTAATTTTGAACGTCAGGCAGATATTTATGTTTATGCGCTGTTTGATAGTGCAAAGCCTCTTATTTCAACGCTGGAAAAGATAGCGGTAACAAGCGGACAACCCCCTGACAAACCTAACTGGCACCACTTCAGCATAACAGAACGGAAAGATTATTTGGGAAAATGTGAAAAAGACAAAACCTGGATAAACCGCCATGAACGAAAAATGCGGAAAAGTATCGCAATATATCTGGTGGGAATTATTTTAATAGGAGGTGTCGCATATAACCTGAATTTTGGTGAAACAGGCAAGAAGTTAAACAAGCATCTTTTTGAAAAGATTTTATTAAGAGAGCTTCAAAAAACCCCTGATAACTCAAATCTTTTGACAACTTTAGGAGATTTATATTACAGTATAAATGACTATGAAAAGACAATCCATGCGTACCAAAAATCGATAAAATTTAAATCTGATAATCCTCGAGCTTTGAACAACCTTGCATGGCTTTATGCCACATGCGATGATATAAAATTTCGTGACCCCATAAAAGCTTTGGAGCTCGCACAAAGAGCCGTAGAATTACAAAAAGCAGCTCATATTTTAGACACCTTGGCTGAAAGTTATTATATTAACGGAAAATACGAAGAGGCTGTTTATGCGGAAAAGCTTGCCCTTGAACTGGCTAAAAAAGATCGCTTCTATTATAAAAAGCAGCTAAATAAATTCAGGAAGGCAGCAGGAAAAATTGATTACTGAGCAAGCAAAAACAGACTTTTTATAGAAGGCTCAGTGTTAGTGAAGGTTAACAAAAAAAACAATCCTGAACCTCTGAGCCCTGAACGCCTATAATTTATTTAATAGTGACCTTCCTCACCTCAAGAAAATCAACATTACCACCAAAAACCTTTTCTATTCCATCCTGTCTAAGTGTAGTCATGCCATCATTTATGGCCTGAGATCGGAGGTCTTCCATCTTTGCGTTGCTCTGGATCATCTTTTTCATTTCGTCGGTTCCCATGAGCAGCTCATGTAAACCCATCCGGCCTCGATATCCGCTATTGTGACACGCATCACATCCTTCCGCCTTATTAAACATCAAATCTTTCGAGTATGGAATATTTAATATTTTTCCAAAATCCTCTTCACCATACTCTCGCACCAGTTCGTCATATTCTTCTTTTGGAGGATTATAGGGCTTTTTGCAATCTTTACATAGCGTACGGACAAGACGTTGAGCAAGGATACATAGAATTGCGTCGGCAAAGTTGAAAGGATCCATCCCCATATCAAGAAGCCGTGTTATGCTCTCGGGAGCACTGTTGGTATGCAGAGTCGAAAACACCAGATGGCCGGTTAACGATGCTTCAACGCCAATGGACGTTGTCTCCTTGTCACGCATCTCACCGACCATGATGACATCAGGGTCTGCCCTTAAGAACGCACGCATTGCGGTTGCAAAATCGAAGCCTATTTTGGGTTTTACCTGCACCTGTCTCAACCCTACCTGGGTAATTTCCACCGGATCTTCGGCCGTCCAAATCTTGGTTTCGGTCTTATTGATGTACCCCAACGCTGAATGGAGAGTGGTTGTTTTACCTGAACCGGTAGGGCCACATACAAATATAATACCATAAGGTTTTGTGATTACGCTTATAAAGTTTTCATAATTACTTTTTGAAAAACCCATTTTTTTAAGGGGAATCGGCTCACCGGCGGCCAGAATACGCATGACGATATCCTCCAGACCTCCCTGGGTTGGAACCGTTGCAACCCTGAGTTCAATGTCCTTGCCCCCGTATTTTTTAAATTTGATCTTGCCGTCCTGGGGCTTGCGGCGTTCTGCAATATCGAGGTCGGCCATGATTTTGATACGTGATATGACTGCATTCTTATAGCTGAACGGTACGGTCTGGTATACCGAACATGCACCGTCTACTCTTATCCGGACATTGGTGGGCTGCTTTCCGGGATAAGGTTCGATATGTATATCAGATGCGTCACGGGCGTAGGCATCAAGAATAATTTTATTAACGAGCTGGACAACAGCGCTGTCCTCTTCACCTACTGTGCCTTCGGCTTCTTCTATCTCATCCGTTTCGTCTTGCAGCTGTGAAAGGATATCATCAATAGCTGCCATTTCTTTTTCATCTTGGGTAAAGAGTTTAATAAAATCAAGAATATCCTTTTTTAATGCCATGGAGAACTTAAGTTTCTTGCCGGTGAATAGGACTTTTACTTGATCTATTTTCTGAAGGTCATTCGGGTCATCCACGAGAATCACGATTTTGTCTCCTTCCATACGCAATGGGACCCATACGTTGCTGCGCATGAAAGGGACCTTTAGACCGGATAGAAGCTCACCGGGAATCGGTATATTATCTTTATATTCTACAAACGGAACCTTATAATAATCACCAAGGGATTTGCCTAAGTCTTTTTTCGAAATCTTTAATTCCCCCATCAAGACAACTTCAATCGATTCTTTTCTCTTCCTTGCATCGGCAATGGCATTATTAAGTTCCTTTTGTGTCAGGATATTATTTGCTAAAAGATAATCGAACTTAGTCGCTTTGGCCTTTGCAATTCTTTTTTGGTTATAAACTGCGATCCCAAGTATTTTGGACAACTCTTTTACGGAATGCTCATCTTCTTTGGTAAATGAACTACCATCTTTGCGATTTATTAGCTGAACAGCACCAAGCAAGAACTTCTGAAAAATAATGGGACATACGATGACCTGTTTTGTAGTATAACTGGATTGCTGATCCCAGCTTTTATCGAATTTGAGTGCAGGATCTATGGAAGTTAGTTCCTTATCATTATAAACATTTTTGATGTTTAAAAGTTTCTGATTCAAAGCAGAATATCCTGCAATACTGTTTCCTGATATCGCGATGCGGATCTCTGATATATCATCTCCCGATTTGAACCTGGAAACAAGCTCACGCTTTATCCCATCGACAATATAAACCGTCATCCTTTCAGCTTCGAAGAGAGAAAGAATATCATTCCTCAGATCTATCAGTATCTCGTCCATATTTGCGGCAGCATTTATTTTGTTGACAATTTTCTGAAATCTTTGCATGTACTCTACATCTGATTTGAGATGCTTTTCAGACTGCGTGCCACCGGATTTTAAATTGTTAGCTTTTTTTAACATGTTAAATACCTATACATACTAAAAATTTTTAAGTGTTAGGTTTTTCTTCGCCTTCCAACTTATGATAATAGTTATAAATTTTTTTTGATCCCCCACCTATAAGTAGAACACCCATAAAATAGAAACAAAAACGTATGAAAAAGACAGCAGAAGAAAATTGTTCGATATTTTCTATTTTAGGCATCACCTGGGGTATCCTATAAAACACGCCCATACCTGCCAGGATAAGTGCAACACCCCAGATTATTTGAATGGTTGTTTTGTTTTTTGCCATTATTATTTATTTGTACATTAATTCTATATTTTTGTCAAATCTAATAACAGCCTCAACTATCTATCCCTTCAAACTACCTTTGAAATCAGCCTTTCGTTTTTCAAGAAAAGCAGTAGTTCCTTCTTTAGCATCTTCACTTGCCATGCAAAGGGCAAAGGCGTCTATTTCTATCGCGCAGCCTGTAGCGAGATCAACGTTCATACCTTTGTTTATAGCCTCTTTTGCGGCACGAATAGAGACTTTTCCTTTTGAAACAATCGTTTTGGCGGTTTTCATAACTTCATCCATTAGGGCCTCTTGAGTACAAACCTTATTAACCAGCCCCATCATTTTTGCCTCATCCACAGGAATCATCTTTCCGGTAAGTATCATTTCTTTTGCCATATTCTTGCCAATCAGTCTTGGCAGCCTCTGTGTGCCTCCAAAGCCGGGGATTAGTCCAAGAATAATCTCCGGCTGGCCAAACATTGCATTCTCGGAAGCATAAATAAAATCGCATGTAAGCGCAATCTCAGTGCCGCCTCCCAGGGCAAAGCCGTTTACTGCTGCTATGACGGGTATTGACAATTCTTGAAGTTTATTAATTATGGACTGTCCTTTCTCAGCAAAGTTCTTCCCTTGAAGTGCATTAAATTTTGCAAGCTCCGTAATATCGGCACCTGCTACGAATGATTTTTCGCCGGCTCCCGTGAGAATAAGAATCCTGATATCCTCGTTTTTGGCAATTTTATCAAGAGCGTTAGATAGCTCTTGAAGAAGATCGGTGCTTAATGCATTTAAGGCTTTAGGTCTATTGAAAGTAATCAATGCAATACCATCTTCCACATTAAAAATAATATTATCGTATGCCATACTCAACCTCCTTATAGTTTGTCATATAGACGCCCCAGTACGATCTTCCGGACCTACGGGGCAGGCAGAGGGCGCAGAGAATTTTATTATTTTTCATACTCTGCGCTCTGCTCCGCGGTGAATTAATATTTTAATTTCTGCTAAAGAAGATAAATTATCGAAGCATTTTTGTCAAACATTCTTCTTTTCGCTGACAGCAGCGATATATATGGCAGATAAAATTAAAACTCCTCCGATAATTTTCGTCCATGTCAACCCTTCTCCAAAGATAATATATGCGAGTATTGTACTCACGATTGGTTCCCCAAGCAGGCTTATAGCTATCAGCCCGGCACTGAACCATTTAAGGGCCCAGTTATAACTGGTATGGCCGATTAACTGTGAAACAATAGCCATCGCCCAGAATGCAGCAATTGTGTTTGAACTGAACCCCGTGATCTGCATTCTAAGGGATATCACTATAACCCATAGTATAATTGCTGCACAGCCATAACATACCATAACATATGCAAGGAGAGAAAGTTTACGCCGAAGATTTCTACCCAACAGAAGATAAACAGCTGCACATATACTTCCAAGGAGTGCCAGAAAGTCGCCGAATAAGGCTTTGCCTCCCATGACAAAATCACCGGCACCAATGATTGCACCGCCTGATACGCTGATAATTATGCTTATAACAACGGCGGTTCTTATCCGTTCTTTTGTGATTAGGGGAGTAAGCAAACCCACCCATAACGGATTAGTGTTTACAATTATCACGCTGTTGATGACTGATGTATAATCTAGAGATGAAATCCACGTGGCAAAGTGAATTGCAAGAAAAAAACCTGATAAAGCGGCAAGTCCAAGTTCTCGCATGGAAAGGTTCAACAACTCATCTCTAGCCTTCCACCAGGCAATGGGAGCAAGTACAATTGTTGCAAGACCTAGACGATATGCCGCAATCACAAGCGCAGGAGCTTCAGCCAAACGTGCAAATATTGCACCTGTTGATACAGCAAGAACGCCGCTTACAAGCGCAAAATAAGGATTAAATGGAGGAGAAGCTTTTGATGTTGACACTTAAAACCTAAACCTTAACCCGGACAA
>CAZQOH010000012.1:0-22112 GCA_964594355.1 uncultured Desulfobacterales bacterium | reverse complement strand
AAAACCGCATATACGGGAGAAATCAATGCCCCCAATGGATGACATAGACAGGTCAATTCTGAATCGGATTCAATCAAACTTACCCATAACGCCTCGACCGTATCTTTCCATTGGCCATGAGATCGGGCTATCTGAAAAAGATATATTAGAGCGGGTTTCCAGGTTGAAAAAGATGGGGATCATTCGGAGAATAGGCGGCAACTTTGTTCCTGAAAAATTAGGGTTTGTAAGTACGCTCTGTGCAGCAAAAGTTCCAGAGGAGAAGATAGATTCTTTTGCTATAACCGTCAATCAATATCCAGGAGTGACACATAATTACAAGCGGGATGGTAAATTTAATGTATGGTTTACTTTCATTGCACAATCTTTGGATGAAATAACAAAAAATCTCAATATGATTTCTCAAGAAACAGGAATTGAAAATATAATCAGTCTTCCTGCAACTAAGGTTTTTAAAATAAAAGCACACTTCGATCTATAAGAGTTGCTACTCTATAGCGGTTTTCAAAAATATATTCCGATTGATTCGCGTCTAAACTTCCGAACTCATCGTGGGTTTATTTTGAAGCGTTCTATGGCTCGCTGCACTAAAATTAAAGAACTCGACCTCGCTATGCTCGGGACTCAAACAGCTTCAATTTTTACGCTCCGCTTCGCCGAGAACGCTTAATCAAATATCCCCAAATGAATTCGCTCGGAAGCTTAGACGCTGCATACAGTCTTTGAAACGGAATATTATTTTGAGAACTACTCTAATTGAACAACAACTCAATTGAAGTGCTAATTTCAGGTATTGAGTAATGAAAGATATATGTATTGCAGCAGTGATATACCACTCACCTGTAGGTAAAACGAGGAGTAATCTTGATGGTATGGTTGAGTGGATAAAGGAGGCAAGGAAAAAAGGTGTTGATATCATCTGTTTTCCTGAAATGAATATTACGGGGTACAGCAAACACAGGGAGATAATTATTGACTTGGCAGAATCTGTTAAAGGACCTGTCACTCTGGAACTTTTAAATATTGCTGAAAGCGAAAACATTATCATCCTTGCGGGAATAGCTGAAAGGGATGAAGAGGGTCGAATATTTGCAAGTCACCTGGTTATCAAACCTGATGGGGATATAGACGTTTACCGAAAGCTTCACCTCGCCCCGCCTGAAAGCTCTATTTTTACACCGGGCGATAAAGTTCCACTTTTTGAGGCACATGGTGTTAAATTTGGGATACAACTTTGCTATGACACACACTTTCCTGAACTTTCCACTCATATGGCATTAAAAGGCGCTGACCTTATTTTTATGTCGCATGCATCTCCGAGAGGAACTCCGGACGAAAAATACAAATCATGGATGCGTCATCTTCCTGCAAGAGCCTATGATAACAGCCTTTTTATTGTTGCATGCAACCAGAGCGGTGAGAATGAAAATGGTCTAAGCTTTCCAGGTATTGCTTTGATTATCAGTCCATCCGGTGATATCATAAAAAAGGATTTAAGCGGCAAAGAGGGGATGGTTATCGCAAATCTAAAGGCTGATGATTTTGCAAAGGTACGTGACCATAAAATGAAATTTTTTCTCCCGAACAGAAAGCCTGAACTATACAATCTCAAGTAGGTTAACGTCTATCGTTTCGTCTAAGCTCCTTGAAACCGAACATCTTGATGGTTTCCGTAAGCGGTTGGCCAAACAGAAAATCGACCATTTCAGGTTCTATCTTTCCCTTTTCTGCAATCAAAAGCCGGAAGTGGGTGTCATACCAAATAATATCTTTTAGACCTTCAAGTGTATTTTTTTTATCTTTATTTATTATTTCAACAAGGCGCTTGATCTTTTCATAAGAACAATGTGAATGATGATCTTCTATCAAGTCCCATAATCCATTAACCTTAGACAAAAGATCTTTTCGTGTAAGCCGGTTTTTTGAATAAAGTTTTTCTATTTCCTCCGTGTCCCAGCATTTAAGAACTTTGCATTCAATTGGTCTTTTTTCATAAATCCTACAATTATTATTTTTTTCATCAAAGAAAATGCATGCCAAGGAACCTTTTTGTCCTTTTATTTTTATGATGTCTGTAGCTGCGGGCAAGATGTGTTCTTTAACATTATCGTAGGCAGGCTCTCCTTTTCGTATGGTATAAAGGTATTTGGATAAAATAATCCCCTTTTCAATTAAATATTTATCTTCAATGTGAAAAGAGGGCCCCCCCTTTTTACAACATGTACCGCATCGGATACATTCGGAAATCGGAGTAGCTGAATTAATATTTGACAAGCTTTCAATCATTTTAACTTCTTCTTGCTCAAATAATAGAGACGAAGAATTTTCAGATCATCGTAACTGATTTCTCCGTTCAGAGCATTATAAGCAGGTCTTAATAATTCCGCACCAAGTCTATTAAATGTTTCAAAAACAAGACTTTTTTGATCAGGTTGAATTGTTGAAAGAGCAAAAAACTCATCAAATCTAAGAGAATATCCTTCCTGAAGGTATTTAAACAAATGATCTAATATGGTACTCTGTTTAATATTGAACTTGGCCATAATATTTTTGACAGACTGGCCGGAATTGAAAGCTTCGCCGATAACAACATGCCTTTTTTTACGAATTGATCTTGAAATGCCTGCTGCAGATTTCTTTCTTCTTGGAGGGATTTCTTCAATTTGATTCAAGTGGCAATATTTTTTAATAATATTCAAGAAAATCAAGCCGTATTTTTCACATTTTACTGCTCCAATTCCGTGAATATCTAATAAGTTTTCTTTAGTTTGTGGAAAAAAAGACGCCATTTCAATCAAGGTCTTATCTGAGAAAATGACATAAGGCGGGACATTGTTTTTGTCGGCCAGATCTTTTCGCTTTTTTCGCAGAATTTCAAATAACTTTGGATCATAGTTCGGATCGCTTTCATATCTCGATTCTTTTTTATTTGCGTCATTCGTCCATTCTTCTTCAAGTCTTCCCTGAATGATTTCTTTTCCTTTGAGGACACCCCATGCTTTTTGGGCAAGCTTTAACCCTCCAAATTCCATATCCTGAGTTAAAAGTCTTTTGTGGAGAAACTGCCGAGACAATTGCAGCCATTGCTTTTTCGAATAATCTTTTCCAATGCCGTAAGTTGATAATTTTTGATGGCCGAATTTAAGTACCTTCTGGGCCTTTGAACCTCGCAAAATATCGATGATATGGATCGCTCCAAACATCTCATTTGTTCGCTTGACACAAGAGAGAAACTTCTGTGCCGGTATGGTAATATCCACCAAATCTTTTTCATCTGCCAGACAGTTGTCACACATGTTACATTTCTCTGTTGAATAGTCTTCTCCGAAGTAGTTCAGCAGCGGAATACGGCGGCAAATCTCGGTTTCGGAAAATCGTAATAACGCATTGAGGTGGATATTGGCTATGCGTTGTTCGTGTATGGTTTTCCTCTTGATAAAATGTTTAATCTTTTGAATATCCGCATAGCTGAATAACAGGAGACAGTGTGCCCGCAAGCCGTCACGCCCTGCCCGCCCAATTTCCTGATAATAACTTTCAATGTTTTGGGGAAGGTCATAATGGACGACAAATCGGATATTAGGTTTATCGATTCCCATACCAAACGCAATGGTTGCGACGATAATTTGCGTATCATCCCTTATAAAAAGTTCCTGGTTTCGACTGCGTTCAGTATCGGATAAACCTGCATGGTACGGTTTGGCGGAAAAACCCTTTTCTTTCAATATCTCATATAGATTATCGACCTGTCTTCGGGTAAAGCAGTAGATTATACCGGACTCATTTTGAAATTTTTTGATAAAATTTATGGTTTGGTCGAGCGGATTGTTTTTTGAGACAATCTCAAGAAAAAGGTTTGGCCGATTAAAGGCTGCGATATATTCATTGGAAGTATCAAAGCCAAGGTTATTTGTAATATCTTCTTTAACTCTAGGAGTTGCCGTGGCTGTCAACGCAATACAAGTTGCTGTCTTAAAAACATCCCTTACCTCAACCAGCTGACGGTATTCCGGGCGAAAATCGTGCCCCCACTGGGAAATACAATGGGCTTCATCAATAGCCAGACAATCAACCTGAACTAGTGAAAGCAAATCAAGTATGTTCGGTTTTAATAGAGATTCAGGGGCCAGGTAAAGTAATTTGACATCTTCTTGTTTTATTCGTTCCACATTGCGGCGATATTCGCCTGGAGATAGTGAGCTGTTTAATAATACCGCGGCAACACCCACTTCTGTTAATTGTTCCACCTGATCCTTCATCAATGAAATCAGCGGCGAAACAACAATAGTCAAGCCGTGAAAAATGAGTGCAGGGATTTGATAACAAAGGGATTTCCCACCGCCGGTAGGCATTATTACCAGTGTGTCATTTTTCCGGAGAACATTTTTGATAATCTCTTCTTGAAGGGATATAAATTCATCATATCCAAATACATTTTTAAGAATTGTTTTTGTCTGATGGATCATAGTTTTTCAAAAAAATCATTGCCCTTGTCGTCAATGATAATAAATGCCGGGAAATCCTTGACCGTGATCTTAAATATGGCTTCCATACCGAGTTCAGGGTATTTGATTGTTTCAATTTTTGTTATACACTCTTTTCCTAATTTTGCCGCGGGACCACCAATGGAACCAAGGTAAAATCCATTGTATTTTTTACATGATTGTGTGACCTCTCTGGAACGGTTGCCCTTTGCAAGCATGACCATGGAACCACCCAATTTTTGGAATAAGGGGACATATGGATCCATGCGTCCGGCGGTTGTGGGGCCAAAAGATCCGGAAGGATATCCATCCGGGATTTTTGCAGGACCGGCATAATAAATTATATGATCCTTGAAAAATTGAGGGAGCCCATCTCCCTTATCGATACGTTCTTTTAGCTTTGCGTGGGCAATATCCCTTGCAACAATGATTTTCCCTGTTAGCATCAATCGTGTTGCAACAGGATATTTGCTCAATATAGCCCGAATCTCATCCATTGGTTTATTCAAATCGATAGGGACTGCATCTTCATCAGTTTCCCGGGGTATTGATAAATATTTTGCCGGATCTGTTTCAAGCCTTTCCAGAAAAATACCTTCTTTTGTAATTTTTGCCTTTATATTCCTATCCGCACTGCAGCTTACTCCCAGCCCGATAGGGCATGATGCACCATGCCTCGGGAGACGAATCACCCTTATGTCATGGCAAAAATATTTTCCGCCGAATTGGGCGCCGATTCCCAGGCCACGTGATATTTCCAGAAGTTCCGCCTCAAGTTCCAGGTCTCTGAATGCATGCCCCAACTCGTTTCCTTTAGAGGGCAGGCTGTCAAGATATCCTGCCGAGGCCAGCTTTACTGTCTTTAAAGTTAGTTCTACGGAAGTTCCACCAATAACAAAGACAAGATGATAGGGGGGACAAGCGGCCGTTCCCATGGCCTTCATCTTTGTTGTCATAAAGTTTAACAGATTTTTTGGAGTCAGTACTGTTTTTGTCTCTTGATAAAGAAAGGTCTTATTTGCAGATCCCCCTCCTTTTGCTATAAATAGAAAATGATATGCATCTCCGTTTGTGGAGTAAAGTTCAATCTGTGCCGGAAGGTTGCATCCTGTATTTATTTCATCATACATGGTCAGAGGGGCATTTTGAGAATAGCGAAGGTTATTTTTTATATATGCGTTAAAGATGCCTCTTGAAAGCGCCTCTTCATCTGAAAAACCGGTCCAGACCTGTTGCCCCTTTTTACCTATTGCAATTGCCGTACCGGTATCCTGACACATTGGAAGGACTCCTTCTGAAGATATGACCGCATTTTTCAGCATTTCAAGAGCAACAAATCTGTCGTTACCGGAACTTTCAGGATCATCCAATATCTTTGCCAGTAGCTTTAGATGTGATGATCTCATCAGGTGGGATACGTCTTTAAACGACTGTTCTGCAAGGAGCGTAAGTCCATCAGGGGCAATCTTTAATATCTCAGTTCCTTCAAACGATTTTAAGGACACATGTTCTTGAGTCAAGAGGCGGTATTCTGTTGTATCATCTCCTGTCGGAAACATCTTCTGATATGCAAACTCTACCATTCTAAGTCTCCCCTTTGTTTGGAATTTGGCATGGGGGTAATGGGAAATGCTTAAGGTTGAAGGGGTAATACGGGATGCGAATCTAATAGGCTCTGCCTGTCAGATGTTTTAGCTGAGTCGATAAATTCAAAATCCGAATATCGAAGTTTGAAACAAATTCGAAATTCGAATGTCCCAAATTCCCAAACATGCCGACGTGATTGTTTTTGGAATAGACTATATTATGAAAACGTTTTGGTCATTTGGATTTTTGCCATTTGATATTGTTTCGAATTTTGTGCTTTGATATTCTATCTTACATATTGTAAAGAAGACGCACTGCATTGGCTCGATCCACGCCTTTATATGTTACCAGCCAATTGTTAGCTGTCCAAGATAGCGTCTGTCTTCTCTCTGACCTGCATATGCACCGACTTCTTCTGCATAAGTTGCAGCATCAAACCTGAAAATGAAAAAGTCAAGCGTTGCTCCGGCTGTAAAATACCCCTGGTTCAGTCCTCCTCTTACAGATAAAAAATTTGCAAGTTTAATCTCTCCACCTAGATGGAGTCTTTTTGCCATATCTTCATCTTCACCTATTGCGTTACCAATATCCATATAATCAAGAGCACCTATAAAGGTGACAAATGCAAATGATGTTTCAATGGCAAACCCGGTGTTTATCTGTGATTCTATGTCTTTTGCATCACCCATATCCATATTAGGAAAGTTCTGTGCCGCTAATGCCACTTGAGGATTGATTTTTGATAAAAAGGGTATATCATATAATAACCCTATATCCACAGAAAAGCCGGATCCTGAATTCAGGTCATCCTCAATCTTGTTTTCAAAGTCTTCCGAAGCGATGTCTATTGCCGTATAGACTTCGTTAAGGCTCTCTCTTGTTAAAGATTTTATTGCTATACCGGCGCTTAGTCCCGCAAAGGGTAGTTTCATTCCTGCACCGGCAAACAATCCAATATCTCTGACGTAATCAAAATGTGTCTCAGGCCATACAGGATTATGAATGTCCGCATCAAACGTTCCCTGGGCTAACGCGCCTAACTGCACTCCAACACTGGCGATTTTAAAACCCACATTAGGGAATAAAGAGGCTCTTGCATGCTGATGTTCACCGGTATATTTTTTCAGGAGGTCGGACACTGCTGCCGTGTCGTCCATTTCTGTGTCCTGGACATCCGAAGCCAGATCAATAGTGTTTTTTGAGACTTCGATCAAAGGGTTTAAAAGGCCTATTTGAAATGTTTGTGTTTTAGGTATACCTGCGGGATTGTAAAAGATAGCGTTTTCATCATCCGCTACTGCAGTAAATGCTCCACCCATTCCGAGAGGTCTGACTCCTCTAAAGAAGGAAGGATATTCCTTTGCCATGATATTAGATCCGGATCCGAGTAGAATGAGTACTACAACTATTAGAATTCTAATACCTATGATCAAGAATGAAGTAGAATGTTTTGCCATTTTTCCTCCTTTATGCTGAAAGAGCATTGATGAAATTTTCTATATCTCCTGATGAAATACCATCAGCTCCATCCGTATCTATTTCATCCGAAAAATCACCAAAGTTATCAGAAAGATCATTTTGTGAATCCTGACCGCTTATAGTATTGATTGTTTCTGTTGAGTCGGTAATATTCTGGGTATCGGTTGAAAGAGTAGTTAGTCTATCGTTTCCTGTCAATTCATCAGTAAAATCCGGTTCTGTAGTTCCCGGATACAAAGCGCTTATTCCCTCTTCAGTCAATGTAATTGTCTGTTCTCCCGTATCCTCTGCTATTGTGTCTGCAATAGTCAATACTGCACGATTTATGCTAAGGAGACCAAGCTGAACTGTTTGATCATCCGTACGATCAGCCTCAGGAATGGCTTCTAAAGCATCAATCGCATCATTTATTTTACTGAGATCTTCTGTAATTTCATCTGCTGTAATCACTCCGTCAGCATCACCCAGCATCTGACCTATCATATCGATGCTGCCTGCATTAGGATCATCATTGATTTGTTCGATTGTCTCAAGAAGATTGAAGGTGTCGATTCCTGCCTCACCCGCAGAGGCATTACTTAAATATTGTAATATTGTCGGGTCGTTGGGGTAATCATTATTAAGATCTGAAAGAATAGATCTTGCTTTTGCATAATCTCCATCATCAAGGGCTATCATTGCCTCTTCAAGCCGCGCCTCGTAAGAGCTATCATCTGCTAAACCCTCAAAAATATTGCCCTCACAGCCTGTAAGAGCAAAAATTGCAAAACATAAACAAAGCAACCTGCATATTCCCATGCAAAATCCTTTTCCTTTTCTTTTTGCATAAATAATTGGGTCTATCATTTTATTTCTCCTTTCATTGATTTTAATTACCTCGTATAAAAGTATTTTTGTCAATAGACGGTTTTGGTTTTGGCTGATAAGAGATTGTTAGTTACAAAATTGTTGATTTCCATATATTTAGAAGGAAAGCAATTTATCAGGATTGAGTTGAATTTAAATGTGATACAATATAATCTCCAATCTTTTCAGCTGATCTCCCAAAGAGTTCCCCTATCTCAATAAGCTCAAGATGCTTATCATACCATACAATACTGTTTTCTTGAACAATATTTTTGATACGCTCATATTTACCGCCGAGTGCTTTGATCTTTTCAACAAGAGGAACATTTTCTTTAAAAAGGACATATAAAAGCAGCAGGTGCTCGATTATATTGGGTGAAGAAGACGATGTGGAAATTGTCGGAATAACGACAATACTACGGTCATCTTTCCGTCCCTTACCGATATAAACATTACCTTCCTGAACAATGATTCTCTTGGTCCCCTTTAGGTTACGATCTCTCTCCACACGGGATGGAATCGGTGCAAGCACCCCTTTTTTCTTAATCACCTCTATTGTCGTTTCATCTGTTGGCTCGCCCAGAAGGTTGAAGTCGCCTATTTTGTAAAGAATGGATCCTTTGATATTTGAAATAATTTTCTGAAAGTTTTTGAGAACTAAAATATTTTTACCTGTAACTTGTGAAATATTTAAATTGTGTGCTGCCAGTGACTCAAACAGAATTCCTTCTATCTTTTCACTTATACGACTTGTTCCTACAGTGACGGTTTTTGCCTGGTGCTTGATTGCATCAACCGGTCGTGCCATTTTATTAATCGATTCTCCCAGGCATTTAAAGAGTTTATTCAGCATGTTACTTGCAGTGCCTTTTATGCCGAAATCGAGTTCAAAATCTGTAACAGGTAACTTGCCTGAAAGATATTTAAAAAGAAGGGTCAAATCGGAGAGCGCTTTCTGCCCTATAGCTATGGGAAAACGATTTTGTGCTTTTTTCTTTGTAAATTCGTTGTAAAAAGTCGCCGTCTTTTCCCTGAAGGATTTTTCTAGAATAACTTCGTAAATATCCAGGCCTTTTTCCGCATGTTCATTTATTGTATTCTGAATTTCTTCACGGAACTTGTGCAGAAAATCTGAACTTTCGTGAATTGCAAGGGCAGCATAATATCCCCAAACATGCCCGACCAGGGTATTTACGATAGGCGCAAGATGTTCACTGACAACAGGAACATGGAAAACATCCGCAGCATAGGGATCAAACCTTTCTTCATCTTCATTTGTGATTACAATGGGAGTTGCCTTGTGTGCCTTGAATATTGCAGTATCCTTAATAATATCGCCGATGACAGTGTCCCTTGTCCCTGCTGCGCAGACAATAATTAGAGGCTCTGATGAAAGATCGATGTGTTTTTTATCTTCAACAAAATCAGATGATATGGTCTTGTAACAGAGTTCGCTGAGCTTGATTCGTATTTCATCTGCTGAAGCTTTGTTGGGACCACTCCCTACAGCTGCCCAATAAGTTTTAGTCACGGCAAGTTGTTTTGCAGACTTTTCGATCTTGTCGCGCATTGTAAGAATTTTTTCCATATGAGAAGGAAGTTCAAGCAGCTTTGTAATTTCTTCAGAAATAAATTCTTCATTCCTGCGCCTTTTTATTTTAGCGATGCCCAGACCTATGAGAGCACCGGCGACTATTTGTGAATAAAATGCCTTTGTTGAAGCCACAGACATTTCTATATCCCGTCCGCTGCTGGTGTATATTACACCGTCAACCTTAAATGTAATATCTGAATCCCTTCTGTTCACAATAGCAAGAGTATGGGCACCACGTTCTTTTACCATGTCGACAGTACGATTTGTGTCCGTTGTCGTACCGGATTGGCTAATAGCTATAACAAGGGTGTCTGCCATACTATTTGCATTGTCGCCTTCATTAAGCTGAAACCCACTTAGCTCCGATGCTTTAAGTGCGTTGACATACAGCGATGGGTCACCCATGTAGTAATTCAGGATATTAGAACAGGCAAGGGCAGCTACACCGGCTGTCCCCTGACCAACAAAAAAGATTCGTCGTATCTGATTTTTTACAAGGGCCTTTTGCATAGATTCAGGGATGGTACTTTCATCAAGGACTATTTCATAAATTTGTTTCTCGCTATCTTTGAATTTCCAACGGTTCTGAAGGGTTTTTTCTACCGAAACAGAGGATTCTGAAATTTCTTTCAAAAAATAATGTGGGAACTCCTGACGATCTATATCTCTTGATGTGATTTCAGTATGCTTTATATCTTTTTTGGTAAGTTGAACCGGGGTCCCGTCATAATAAATTGCGCTTATGCCATCCAATCCTCCCTTTGATTCCTGATCCAGAATAAAAATCTGCCCCTGGGTGCCGCTGTTTTTACCTTCCACTATCTTTTCACCATTTATTTTGAGATATGTCTGGGTCTCTTCAATAAATCCGTATACCTCAGAAGTTGGCATGAAGTGGTTTTCAGCCAGGCCGATGAATATGGCCTGACCGCTTCCCTTTTGGGCCAGAAAAAGCTTTCCGGGGGCTAAGTCGGTATGCATGGATATGGCGTGGGATCCCTTAAAATCATTAACAGCCAGACGGAACGCTTCTTCAACATCAAAGCCCTCTTTAGTATATTTTTCGATCTGAAGCGGGATAATCTTGGTGTCGGTGGTTATATCAGTGTGTATAAGATTTCCTTTACTTTCGTATTCTTTTTTAAGTTTCAGATAGTTATCAATATCTCCGTTTAGACAGACATGGATTATACCGTTTTTTTCAGTTTGGTTTTCAATAATTCCGTTGTCAACGGGATGGCAGTTTGCTTCGGTGATGGCACCGATTGATGCCCAGCGGGTGTGGGATGAAACTGTATGATATTGATGGGAAAAAGCGGTAAGGGTTTGAAGGATCGGATCATTTTTTATCTGTTCACGGAGGAAAAGTATGTTATCCCCAAGGCTTCCTATTTCAGCGGCTATCTTATAGGTAAAAGCTATGGTAACCCTCTTTTTCCCATTTTTGTTTTCTGTTTCGCGAATAGATATGTCCATATTAGTCTGGACATCCCTTGTTGACCTCTCTTTTAAATCATTGAGAAGATTTTTTCCCCCCAGAGTTTTCTTAAATCTTTTAAATTCAGTCTTTTTAAGAATGAACATCAAAGAAAGTCCTGCCGAGTCTCGTCCTCTTACTTCAAGGCGATCTATACTGTTAAGTACAGCATTGATTTTCTTAAAAATATTAACAGAAGAAGGGGCAAAAGGTGAATTTTCCGATCTAAATAAATTTTCAACCTTTTTTATGTTATCGATAATCTCTACTTTTAAGCACCATGTGATGTCTTTTAGGATATCGATTCGAAGTGCCACGGTATCAACCGCCTCAGGATTAAGATGTCCTATATCATCAGAAAACGATTTTTCTTCTTTATTGATGATATCGGAAAGACACTCAGACAGTTTTAAAATATCAGCTTGAATTTTATTGCTATTAAAAATTTCGTAAAAAAGATCATCCTCTTTTAATTTCTGAACATCCTGCAAAAGGGAGACCATAGCTTCTTGTCCACATAGATAATGATTGTCGATCGAGTAATCATTCTTGATACAGTGTATATAGCGATGTGCATCGATTTTTTGAACCATATCATTTAAAGAGGTAATATCGACCCGATTCTCTTTTTTATTTTTGTTTTTGATCGAAACAATTCCTGCGAGTCCACAGCAAAGAAAGTTTGCACGATAGGGAAAGAAAACGATAGAACTGTCTGAAACACCGGTTATATTTTTTCCAAAATAGACATTAGCTAAGAGACAAGAGATAAGCCTGTCAAAGAAGTTTTTGATAACTATGATTATATTGTTTAAGTAGTTCATTATTTACCTCATTTTTTTGCCACAAAAAACACAAAATTTTTTGCTAAGAAGCTAAGCTTTTTCTGAGACTGCGCTCGGGAAAAATGACTCGGCAATAAGTATGGAGATGTCGATGTTGCACTTTTAAGCGTCTAACTCAAAGGGGTCCCGGGTTTTACTTTTTGGTCTAAGGTTGCAATTGAACACACATTATTATCAACAGCTGCAATCAGCATCCCTTTGGACAAGGTCCCCATTAATTTTACGGGTTTTAGGTTCGCTACAACAATTATCTGCTTGCCCACCAGCTCTTCATGTGAATAGGTTTCAGAAATGCCGGCGACGATCGTCCGCTTTTCACCAAGATCAACTTCTATTTTCAAGAGTTTTTTTGCCCTGGGGATCGCTTCGGCTCGTATTACGGTGCCTACTCTGAGATCGATCTTGTTGAATTCATCAAAGGTTATCTCAGGTTTAATCTCTGGAATTAAAGATTCTGAATCATCCGTTTTTGTTAAAGAATTGTTATCCTTTTTCATATCTATCCTTGGGAAAAGTATTATTGATTTTGGAAGTATTGTACCTGCCGTTATTGTTTTCCAGGTTCTAAGTATGTCGAGGTTATAAAACGGTTTCTCCGGATTCATCCCAAGGTGTTTTTGCATTGTTATGGCTGTGTCCGGCATTACAGGATAGATTAGACCGGAAATGACCCTGAGACCTTCAAGGAGATTGTAGATCACGGCTTCAAGTTGTTTTAGGCTTACTTTTTTCTTTGCAAGAACCCAGGGAGCGGTAGTATCAATAGATTTGTTCATCTTGTTGATATAATCCCAGATAACAGTGATAGCCTTGTGAAAAGCAAAAATCTCCATGGCTTTTTCGTATTTGTCGATAGTTTTCAATGCATCTGATTCTAGGCCAAGGTGTAACTCTTTCTCAATTTCCGGGTTAACATCCGGCACTATTCCCTTAAAATATTTGTGAGCCATTGCCAGCACCCTGGAAAACAGATTTCCTAAATCATTTGCCAGATCTGAGTTAATGCGTTGTATAAGTGCATCTTCACTGAAGTTAGAGTCGAGACCGAATACCATGTCTCGCATCAAGAAAAACCTGAATGCGTCAAGTCCGTAAATATTTTTAAGTTGAAGCGGTTCGATAACGTTTCCAAGGCTCTTGGACATCTTGCTTTGATCAATATTCCAATATCCATGAACATTCAGATGTTTATATATTGGGACACCAGCAGATTTGAGCATGATAGGCCAGTAAATACCATGTGGTTTCAAGATGTCTTTGGCTACAATGTGCTGCGCAGACGACCAAAACTTTTTAAACTCGTTCCCATCAGGATATTTAAGTGCGGATATGTAATTTAAAAGGGCATCGAACCATACGTATGTAACATAATTTTTATCAAAGGGTAAAGTGATTCCCCATTGTAGGCGTGTTTTTGGACGGGATATGCAGAGGTCTTCAAGGGGTTCTTTTAAAAAGGATAGCACCTCATTTTTATATTTTTCAGGACGGATAAAGTTAGGATTTTTTCTAATATGATCTATTAGCCAGTCCTGGTAGCGGCTCATCTTGAAAAAATAATTTGATTCCTTGATAATTTCAGGTACTGTTTCATGATCAGGGCATTTGCCGTCAACCAATTCACGCTTTGTGTAGAAACGCTCGCACCCAAAGCAATATTGACCTGTATATTCGCTAAAATAAATATCTCCCGAATCATAGATCTTTTGCAATATCTGTTCTACAACTGCTATATGGGATGCATCGGTGGTGCGAATAAAATAATTATATTTAATATTAAGTTCAGGCCAAAGATCCTTAAAAAGCTTGCTTATTTTATCTACATAGTTTCTGGGGCTAAGATTCTCTTTTTTAGCGGCGCGTATTACCTTATCTCCATGTTCGTCCGTGCCGGTAAGAAAAAAAGTTTCTAACCCGCGCATGGAATTAAACCGGCATGCGACGTCTGCTGCTATAGTGGTGTATGCATGGCCTAAGTGTGGTCTTGCATTCACATAATATATCGGTGTTGTTATATAAAAAGGGTTGGGCATTTTTCTTATTCCTTTTCATTCATAATTGTATCAATTCCTGTTTCTATTTCCGTACCTTCATCCAACCGGATGACTATTCGGTTGCACATTACATTATGCCGGATAACTTTACCTTTTCCACCCGTGGTGTTTATTTTTTTGCCGATTTTTGGAAATTTTGCTTTAAAAGACCGGTATGTTTCATTTTCATAGGAAAGGCAACACATTAGTCGGCCGCACTGACCGGAAATTTTAGTGGGATTTAAAGAGAGACTTTGGTTCTTTGCCATGCGTATAGATACAGGTTCGAATCTTTCGAGAAATGAAGAGCAGCATAATTCGCGGCCGCATCTTCCTAAACCTCCGCACATCTTGGCTTGGTTTCGTATACCCACTTGTCGCATTTCTATCTTGACATCCAACTCTTTGACCAGCATCTTCACAAGTTTCCGGAAGTCGACACGGCCCTCAGCCGTGAAGAAAAAAGTCAATCTGCTGGCATCAAAGGTGCTTTCAACTGAAAAAAGATTCATCTGAAGTCTGAGTTCCTTGATGCATCTAAGACAGTAAGCGTGAGCCGATTTTTCAATATCAAGATTCTTTTTTCTTTGAGAGAAATCTTTTTCATTTGCCAGCCGAAACACATTTTTCAAGGGTTTACCCAACAAGTTTTCATCTGTGGCTACAGGTGGTTTTACAACTATTCCAAAACCAAGCCCTTTTTCGGTTTCAACAATTACATGATCTCCGCAATTAAGTACAAATGCACCACAGTCAAAGTCATAAACTTTTCCGGCGGTTTTGAATTTTATTCCAACTATCTTTTTCATATTATTACAAAATAAAAAATAAGGTAACAGTTAACCATACAAAAAATATTTGACAGGATAACAGGATACACAAGATATTATTCCAGTTAATCACAAAATCATAATCCTGCCTGAGCGAAAACGCTTGCAGTCAGATAAAAATATGCAATTTTAGAGAAAGTAACCGCTCACGGTTCAAAATTCAAGGTTCAGGGTTAATGGTCTTTTGCAGGATTCAACTTACTGATAAACAGGATTCTTAAAAATAATTTCTTAAATCAAGTTAATCCTGTTGATCCTGTCAAAAAAATAGCTGAACTATTACAAAATAAGTAATGTTTTAGCTGTTTGACAAACGTGCAAGTCGTGTTGCCATTACATCCAGGGTCAGTCTTAAATTGGCGTTTGATTTAATATTATTCTGCGCTGACTGAATAGCTTCAGTTTGTAAAAGAAGGCTTTTAACAGTAACCTTTTGAGAAGCATATTGAATCTTGCCGGCCAAGTCTTTGTTGATAATCTTTTCCGGGTAATATTTGTAGATAATAAGATCCCTCAGCCATGATTTAATAATCTCTAAGGAGTCGAGAAGAATTTCCCGATTTTTTGACAGTCTTTCGGCAAATGCAAGGATCAAAGCGAATGGCTTCGACGATAGAGATTCAGGTTGATCTAAACCAATAGCTTTAATAAGCCAATTTCTTTTATTTATCCAATTTGTTTGGCTCATGGAAACGGCCCTGGTAAAACTTCCGTTTGCCATGGCCGCAATTATAATAGCCTCATCCGGATCAGCTCCTTTTTCTTGAACCAGTAAAGCTTCAAGTATTTTTTGAGAAATCGGGCTGAATCTGATGTGCCGGCAGCGTGAGACAATTGTTGGGAGGAGGTCGGATCTCTGCGTGGTAATAAGTATCAGAATCGTGTGATCCGGCGGCTCTTCTAAAACTTTAAGGAGAGCGTTGCCGGCTTCGGGATTCATAGCCTGGGCGTCTGATATTATAACCACACGTAACCTTGCCTCGTAAGGTTTCATGGCAAGGGTTTGGCAGAGGGAGCGTATTTGTGCAATCTTGATAAAATGGCCGGATGGCTTTATGTGAATGATATCAGGGTGATTGCCTGAATTTATTTTCTTACAAGATCTGCATTGATCGCATGGGCCGCTTTTATTTTGGGCATTTTTTTCATTCTGCATTTGGGTAATGCAGTTACATGCCATGGCAAAAGTCATGGCGGCGGCCAGCTTTCCAACCCCTTCAATTCCTGTAAAAAGAAGGGTATGAGGTATGGTTCCCTTCTTAATGAAAGTGGTTAAAATTTGTATAGGCTGTTCTTGGTCTATTATCGATCCAAACCCTGGCACAAATTAATAATCCACCCTTTCTTTCAGTTCTTTGCCACATTTGAAAAATGGAAGTTTCTTAGGATTTATTGAAACTTTTTCCCCAGTCTTTGGATTTCTGCCTGTATAACTTTTATAGTTTTTAACAAAAAAGCTGCACAGACCTCGAATTTCAACACGTTCTCCCCGTGCCAAGGCATCTGTCATACTATCGAAAACTATTTGAACCACCTTTGCCGCTTCTGATTTTGAAATGTTTGCATCATTTTTCAAAGCTAAGATAAGTTCTAATTTGTTCATATATCCTCCTTAATTTTAGCTCACTTTAAGCTTTTCCTGTTTTCGCGGGTTTGGTTTTAAGTATCTGTTAAAACGATATAAAAATAAAAACCTAACACCGAAAACTTAGAACCTAAAACTTTATGAATTCGTTTTTTTTTAGGATTCATAAAGTTTAATATCCATAACTTAATAAAAAGTCAAGCAGTTATAACAATATTTTGGGTAAAAATTCAATATCTTCCTCACCCACATCTATCCCGGCAGATTGTCCCATAGCTTCGATATTAACGAAGACACGATCCTTGCTGCTGTATCGGACAAAGACTCCAGTAATACCTGCAAATGGCCCATATATCACCATTACTCTGTCGCCTTTTTTTAATCGAGATTCGGTTATGACCGAATTGTTTCCGGCCACAATTATCTTAAGTGATTCTATAGTCTCTGATGGAACAGGAACAGGTCTATCTTTAGTGCCGATTAAACGTACAGCTCCAAATGTCTTTACAATTTCAATATGTTCATGAGGGTTTAGATCGGTTTTTACAAACACATAGCCGGGGAAAAGGGGCGCCCTGACTATAACTTTTCTGTCGCGGCGTTTACTCTTTACCTGAATCTTTGGTAGAAAAACCTCCATTGATTTTTTTACCAAGCCTTCATTAACCACGTTTTCGAACCTGCTTTTAGTATGCAGGACATACCAGGCAGGAGAAAGTCTATTCATTGTCATTTTATTTTAATCCAGATAATTTTATTTGATATCCATCTTTTTACTAATCGAGTTGAATATTTTATTCCTTTTCATTGGTTTTAAAACCTGTATGGAATCCGCCGAGCCCATAGAGATTAACCATAAATAGATATTTTTGTTCTTCGGCCTCATCTGTATAAATGACCTCAATTGACCAACACTGGGATTCATATAAAAATCCAAGGCCTTTTTTCATATTTTCCTTATCATAAATGTTACGTTCGAATTCGCCATATGTCGATAGCCTGTCTGATATTTTTAAAAGACAATAAGTATAAATAGATTGTTTTCCATCTTGTACCGATCCACTTGAATCACGTTGATACCTGTGCTCCACAAGTAGATTGTCTCCGCGTTGATCAAACAGGTTTGCCAAAGTATTATGGGATAAAATCTCATTTTCATGCTGGGACCATTCAGCATCAGCATAAATGGAAAAATATTTTAATGGGACAAGCTCAAGAGTTCCTTTTACGGGTGAAAAGGGCTGTTTTGTCTCTTTGTTTGCCCATTTATATGAATCAGTTTCATTGGCGATATTTATGTCACAACTCTGTTCTAATTTCAAACGCATAAACTGGTTATATTTAAAACCATATAATTCATTATTATCTTCATTATGATCATCTGTTTTTTTAATATATTCTTTCAATTTTGATGTAAATGTGTTTGTAAGTGAATAGGTGACAAGATTCTTTTTATCAATACGGTCCATAGAATCAAAGTATGGATATTGATCCTGAATCTTTTCAGGTATGTATTCATGGACAATCTGCGGCCTTACAGCATGCTTAATCCTATCAATGCTTTTCCCGTTTATATCGAATGTTTTGAAGATTTCCGTTGAAAGATCTAATCTGGTATCATAGATCACCCTGTTTTGTATTCTATCGCTTTCGGTTGGAGTGCTTTCATATTCATCAATATTCCATGTAGTTGTTCGAATTCCATAAGATGGCTCGAAAGTGAAATAGTTTTTAAACCTTAAGGGCAGATAGAATCTTGGATGAACATCTGTTCTGTGGCAACTTGTAATATTTTCACTCGGTGTGCCATCTTTCCTGTAAAAGTGTGTATATTCAGTATCTAGGTCGAAATAAAAAGGGGTTCCTAAAAAGCGCTGTTTTGGCCCGTCAAACTCGACAAACGGTAATTTCTGCAAGGTTGTATCCAGCTCTTCCTGACGCCGGATGATTACGTTATCGTACCAGCGTGTCTCAATATTCATACTATAATTGAACCAGATTTTGTTTAGATTGAGTTTATTAACTCTTGTTGAGTCACCATTATCGTCCAGATCACGGCCAAAGTTTTCATAAAAATACTCATCTGTTTTGAGAAATCCAGTGTATCCATCTCTAAATTCATGGAGGTAGTCCTGGTCGCTTACAATATCCAGGTCAAGTTTGGCTGAAAAGCCTAAGGGCATTTCCTGATCATATTTCATCCTGAACCAGTATCGATCTGAGTTAGGTCTAAGCACATTATCATCTTCATATCCCCAGTCTTCGCTTGAACTTCCTGTTCCATCATCTATCTTTCTGTCGTTAAGATAGTCGTACATCATGGTTCCTTTTGAGTTTTCACTCAAAATATAGCGATATTCCAAACCGACTTTATCTCCGCGACGCTGGAGGTGATGTTCATAGAAGGTGGCATCCGAACTTTTATTTATGGCCCAGAAAAAAGGCTGAATATATTCTACACCATTTCGATTTGAATAGGCATATTGAGGCGATAGTAATCCGGTCTGACGTTTTAGTTTTACCGGAAATACCATATAAGGCATGTACATTACAGGTATGTCTTTTATCCAGAAAGCAGCATGCTTTACAAAACCATATCCTTCTATCGTAATTTTGAGATTTTTTCCGGTAATTTTCCAGGCAGGTTTATCGCCGTCACAGGATGAGATGCTGGCTTTGTCGGCGGTATAAGTATATTCGCCAACTTTTTTAATCAGATTGCCTCTAATATAAAAATGGTTTTCTTTTAAAAATATGGTTCCATTGTAAATAATTCCAGTTTTGGTTTCTAAATCAAACTCTAAACTGCTTCCGGTAAGGAAATCTTCTTTTGAGGTCAAGAATACATGCCCACTTGCGTCTACTTTCATAATTTTGTAATTAAAACGGACAAAATCAGCGGAAATTTTAATGTCATTTTTTGTTATGGACACATTGCCACTTGCAATATATATATCAGCTTTTTCATCGTAAGTTATTTTTTCTGCATTAATATGCCATGGTTTATCAGGATCAGCATCAGAGAATTGATCATAAATCTTCTCTGAAGCATAAGCAGAAACTGCAACCATTATGGAAATAATAAATGCAAGATATTTCATATATAAAATAATTTATTGTTTTTAACCACAGAGATCACAGAGAAAATAATTATTATTAATGAGTTACCTCTGTGCCCTTTGTGGTGAATTCTGACTTTTTACAGGTTTATCAAATTTAAGCATAACATCTTGAACACAATTGAAATTTCGACTATAAAGCAAAACAAAATGAAAAATCAAGATGTAGTTGTGAAAATATACCTTTTAATGATATGGGCATTTATTAGTGCTTAATCGATAAAAAAGATTAGTGCGGGGGAAATGCATTTCGTTTAATATGAAACTTGTGCTATTTATGAAAAAATAATGAATATTCTTATAACCAACGATGATGGTATATACGCAGAGGGTCTGTGGGCGCTTTATAAAAGGTTCGCAAAAAAGCATTCTGTAACGGTAATCGCCCCGGATCGCGAGAGGAGTGCTGTTGGGCATGGAATCACTCTGGATAAACCGCTTCGTGTAAAAAAAATTGAGCGGGGTGACGGATATTTAGGATATGCCGTAAGCGGAACGCCTGTCGATTGTATAAAACTGGGTGTTGTAGAAATGCTCGATTCATACCCTGACATGGTAGTATCAGGAATAAATCCCGGTGCAAATGTGGGTGTGAATATTAATTATTCCGGAACTGTGTGTGCAGCCAAAGAGGCTGCTTTATATGGAATACCGGCAATTGCAGTATCTATCCAGGGAAATCAAAGTGATAATTATCCTGATGCTGCTATTTTTGTTGAAAAACTTACAATGAAAATTTTCAAAAAAGGTCTTCCCTTTGGAACATTTCTGAATGTAAATATTCCGAACATTCCCATGGGCAAAGTTGCCGGCATTCGGATAAGCAGACATGCTAACAAGCTATATTCGGAATATTTTAAAAAGAGAGTTGATCCTCGAAACCGTGAATACTACTGGCAGGGATGTGATACTCAAACTTTTGATAAGGATCCGGATATTGACGGGGCCGCGCTTGGTGAAAATTTTATATCTATAACCCCCATCAAGTGTGATACAACGGATTACAGCATAATTGATGATCTTAAGGGGTGGGGTATAGGTGAAATTGCAGATTTCTGATTGCAGATTTCTGATTTAAGGAAGCTTTCAATTTTAGCACAACAATTCGCGTCTGAACAGCGGAGTGAAGCGACTTCCATAAATCTAAAATCATCAATCTGCGATATACAATCCCTTGGCTCCGGCTTGTCCGGGTTAGGTTTATTGGAGATACAGTATGAAAAAACAGTTTGTAAATACAATCAAGGTGGGTGATTTTATTGATGATATCTTTGTGCTATCAAAGAAATCCCTTGCGCAGAAAAAGGATGGAAATAATTTTTTAAATATTACTCTCTCTGACAGGACTGGAAGTATAAATGGTGTGGTATGGGATAATGTGGATCAGATAATTGAAAGTACCACTTCCGGCGACTTTGTCCATATCAAAGGGAATGTAAATGAATACAGAGGATCGCATCAACTGGTCGTAAAGAAAATGACTCCACATTCTGTTGATTCGATTGATCCATCAGATTATCTCCCTGTCACCAGTCATAACATCGATAATATGCTCAATCGCCTTAAGAAGATAACTGCATCCATAGAAAAGGGATATTTAAGGGCACTCATTGAAGCATTCTGGAATGATGAAGAATTTGTCCAAAAATTTAAAATCGCTCCTGCTGCGAAGAAAATGCATCATTCATACATAGGGGGTCTCCTTGAACACACCCTTTCCATGGCCATTCTTGTAGACAGAATTGCAGGGCATTACAGCGATATAGATATGGATCTTCTTCTTGCCGGTGCCATTCTTCATGATATCGGGAAAATAAGAGAATACGAATATCAATTTAGTATTGACTATTCAGATGAAGGTAGGCTTCTTAGCCATATTGTTATCGGGTTAGAGATGATTGACGAAAAAGTAGTAGAAATTAAGGGCTTTACGGAGGAACAGTTACTTTTGCTAAAACATATGATTGTGAGTCATCACGGAACCCGGGAATTCGGTTCACCTGAACCGCCCAAAACAATCGAGGCGATTTTGTTGAACTATATCGATGAGATAGACTCAAAGGTCAACGGAATCCGTGACTTTATTTCATCAGAAGATCCTAATGAAACCTGGACTTCGTACCACAGAATTTTGGGTCGTTATTTTTATATGGGGAAAAAGAACCAGTAACTAAATTAAGGGCTCCTGACCCGGCGTAAATCTGAATGCAACATATTCTATTAAACACTGAAC